>NZ_JBHERJ010000032.1:0-27514 GCF_043359455.1 Lysinibacillus sp. PWR01
ATCTATTTAAGCTTTTGTGATAGTTATTAACACACTTCAATTTCACACATGATTTTATCAATTTCTTTTATAGCTTTTTCAAATTGCAACCATGTAGAAGTGCCGTAACGATCCATATCCCCTTTAAAGAAGAAATCAAAAGCAAACTCTTTAGCCTGTATCAATGTGTATTCCCTACTATTCATAATTAACTTTAAATACGCTATAAAATAATCTTTAGTTAATACGCTAGCATGGTTTACTGTCATTATTGTATCCTCCATTCAATGGATTGAATAATTGCTACGACAGACAGTATATTTAGGATCACTCGTTAGCAAGATGTCGGTGAGTATCCAACTAATACTAAACCTAGTTCACCATTCTCTTCTTCTGCATGGATCGTAACATCTGTTAATTGCGGTGCAATATCAGGATGAATTGCGACTTCGATACCTTCAATTGTTTGAATTGCATCTTCTTCTGCTGGTGCTTCTAAGCCTACACCTAAATTAACTCCACAGCAGCCTGCAATACCAAAGAAACGAAGCGTTTTAACCTCTGAATCAGCTAATACCTGTTCTAAATAATTTTTACCTTCTGGACTCATTTTCATTTGGTTTTCTCTCCTTTTAATTCATGTAAGCCTTGTGTTCCAACCGGTGGTGTTTTTACCCATGGAATGGCCACAAATTGATTTTTGCTGATAGATCTAACTTCCTTTAGCCATTTCGTTTCAGCTTGTTGTTTTTGAATTAATGTTGGACTTGTTGTATAGATAGATGAAAATGTCTGATTAACAACCCACCAATCAACAGATAATCCAGCACGGTGTAAATCTTCTTGTAAGCGCGAAGCTTCATAAACAGGTGTTGCTTCAGGAAGAGTTACAATGGCAACACTCGTATAAGAGGCATCACGCAACCTTGGTAACAAGTTAGAAACAGCTGGAGGAATATCCCCTTGTGAACGGCTTATTTCCCGATGATAAGCTTCTGTTGCGTCTAGTAAAAGCAACGTATGCCCTGTTGGTGCGGTATCAATAATAATGACTTCATCTTGATGATTTTCTACAACGTTAGCAAATGCTCGGAATACAGCTATTTCCTCTGTACAAGGAGAAGCCAAATCTTCTTTCACAAATGCTAAACCTTCCTCATTCATCGTTTCACTTGCCTTTGCAAGCACTTCTGCTTCATAGTTTGCCACTTCTGCTTTTGGATCAATACGACTGATCGTTAAATTTTTAACGTTATCATCACCGAATGTCCAATTGAGATGTGCGGCAGGATCTGTTGTAGTTAAATGTACATGAGTACCCTCTTCCGCTAATCGTAATGCAATATAAGAAGCCACCGTTGTTTTTCCAACCCCACCTTTACCCATCGTAAAAATGAGTTTCGGCTTACGCTCTAAATAATCTGCAATCATTTCTTCTATCTCAGGAATCTTAGTTTCTTCATTTGATTCATCTTCATGTATAACTTCTTGGTCAGTCATCCATGCTTGCATACGCTCAATACTTGATAATGAGTACGGTACAAAAGGTAAGTAGAAATGCTCAAATTGATTTAGTTCTTCAGGAATTCTTGCTATTGCATCAGCTTGACGTGCAATGAAAGCCTCTTCGATATCATCAGTAGAATTGGCATTGCTCATATATCCATTAATTAGTAGGGTCTGATTTTGAATACCTATTTCAAACAATTCGCGAGAAGCACGTGCTGCTTCCTTTAAAGGATTTTCTTCTGGGCGTGTAACTAGCATTAACGTTGTTTGATTAGCATTCTTTAAACGTTCAACTGCCTCTTTATAGACTTCACGTTGTGGTTCTAGCCCTTTTAAAGGACCTAAACATGAAGTGCCAGTCGTGTTATCATCTAGAAACGTAGACCATGCAGAAGGCAATTGTAATAATCGTAACGTATGCCCTGTAGGTGCTGTATCAAACACGACAGTGTCAAAATTTCCAATCACTGAAGTATCAGTCAATAGTGATGCAAATTCATTAAAGGCAGCTATTTCTACTGTGCAAGCACCAGAAAGTTGTTCCTCCATATTTTGTAATACCACTTCAGGTAGTTTTCCACGGTACGGGCCAACCATTTGATCTTTGTAATGTTGTGCCGCTTGTTCAGGGTCCAAATTTATCGCAAATAAATTGTCTATGCCTTCAATTTTTGTTGGACTATTAGAAAGCGTTTGGCCAAAAATATCTTGTAAGTTGGATGCGGGGTCGGTACTAATTAAAAGTACCTTTTTCCCTTCCTTTGCAATGGCTATTGATAGGCTACAAGCAACCGATGTTTTCCCAACGCCCCCTTTCCCCGTGAAAAACAGGAATGGGGTGTCTGGGAAATGACTTCTTGTAAAGCGTTCCATCTTACGCATCTCCTTTTAGTGACAAGCGTACTTTTGGCTTTTGTAGTAATTCGTCTTCTGAAAGTCCTGACCACTGTGAAAATTGTTCATTTGTTGGATAGATCCCTTTGCAAAGTAATTCTCCATCCACAAACGTAGCAGGCATGGCATCCATTCCTTCTGACATTAATAGTTGATTGATTGCTTCGTTTTCTACAAAAGCATTTGGCTCGTTTGTAAGATTAAATCTTTCAGCTTCTATGTTTGTTTTCTTTAAATTATTCATAATAAATGACATACGCAATAATTCTGGGTCTATAGAGGGTCCACATAAGCCTGTAGAACAGCACATTGCTGGCTCATAGATATGAATTTTTTTCAATTTATTTCAGCTCCTCAGCTACAAATTGTTCAATGCGTTTACCAATTGCATCACGAACATTTTGGAATACAGCCCACTTCTCTTCATCCGTACCTGTCGCTTTTGCTGGATCTTCAAATCCCCAATGTTCACGACGAACGTGAGGAGGTGTCATTGGGCATTTATCAGCTGCATCCCCACATAACGTGACAACTAACGTGGCGTTGTTTAATGTCTCCACATCAATTAAATCGGATGTATGATTTGAAATATCAACCCCTACCTCCGCCATCGCTTTAATAGCATTCGGATTTACGCCATGTGCTTCAATACCAGCACTTTTAACTGTCCAATTGGTAGGTAGTAATTTCTTTGCCCATCCTTCAGCCATCTGACTTCGACATGAGTTTCCTGTACATAAGAAATAAAGTGTATTTGTCATAGTAATTGCTCCTTATAATTTAATGGTTTTAAAGTATTTTTTCTGCCAACGTAAGGCAACCCATACAAGTCCAATGAGGACTGGCACTTCCACTAGTGGTCCAATAACAGCGGCAAATGCCACGCCACTATGCAGGCCAAACACACCCACTGCAACAGCAATTGCTAACTCGAAGTTGTTGCTTGCAGCTGTAAAAGAAAGAGCTGCTGTGACAGGATAAGATGCCCCAACTTTACGGGAAGAGAAGAACGACACTGCAAACATGATCACAAAGTAAATAAATAATGGAATAGCAATTCGCACTACATCAAGTGGCAGTTCTACTAATTGCTCACCCTTTAAAGCAAACATCATCACAATCGTGAACAGCAGTGCAATTAAAGTAAGTGGTGAAATTTTCGGTAAGAACTTTTCTTCATACCACTGTTTTCCTTTTGCTTTAATCCCAATCCATCGTGTGAGGAACCCTGCAGCAAATGGTATCCCTAAGTAAATTAGAACGCTCTTTGTAATCTCCCACATAGAAATGGATACATTGAAATTCTCTAAACCAAACCAACCAGGTAATACATTTAAGAAAAAGTAAGCAAAGATAGAGTATGTTAGAATTTGGAAAATCGAGTTAAATGCAACTAAACCAGCTACATATTCGCGATCTCCACGCGCTAAATCATTCCACACAATAACCATGGCAATACATCGAGCTAAGCCAATCATAATGAGTCCAGCCATATATTCTGGGTAATCATGTAAGAAGATAATCGCTAAAAAGAACATAAGGAACGGGCCTAGTAACCAGTTTTGTAAAAGTGATAGTAATAGCACTTTCCAATCCTTAAACACGCGCCACATTTCTTCATACTTTACTTTCGCTAATGGTGGATACATCATGACAATTAACCCTATAGCAATCGGTATGGACGTTGTGCCAATAGACATGGACTCTAACGCTTCACCAACATTAGGCATGGTGATACTTAATACAACACCTATTCCCATCGCAACGAATATCCAAAGGGTAAGGTAACGATCTAAAAAAGAAAGCTGTTTTGTTAAAGATTCATTACTCATTTATATTTCCCCCTACATGGCAGCAATCGGTTTCACAATTGCACCCCTTTAAAGGCTGAATTTGTTCTAAAATGCCCTTCATCAGTGGCGTTTGATCTTCTACTAAACGGTAATGTTTCCAAGTCCCTACTTTTCGTTCCGTAATAATGCCTGCCTCCTTTAATTTTCGTAGATGTTGACTAACGGCTGGTTGTGATATTCCTAGCACATCCACAAAGTCACATACACAAACCTCCCCTTTTTTCATACATGCAAGTAATTTAATGCGATTCAAATCAGCTGCTGCTTTTAGTTGTTTTTCAATTAGTGTGTTTTCCATTTATCTGCACTCCTTATATAACTGTTTTCTTATATATTGGTTTAAATAAAATCACCTGGTAAGAAGGTGACATAATCATTATATAACTATATTCTTATATTATGATTTAATGTTTTGAATTGCAACAGATATTTACCCATTTTGAAAAAATTTTTTATACTTTGTAAAAAGCGTACGTTCAGTTACCTAAACGTACGCTTTAAAAGATAGTGATAAAGACTAATTTATCTCCATTAATTTTTCTTTAGTAACGAGTTATGGAGAAGGTGTACAACAAAAGCTTGATTTAGCCATGGCTTTGTTTAAGAGTTCAATTGAACGTAAAACAGTTTCTTTTTCGAAATCATTCAAATGCGAAAAAACTTCATTTAAATAATTGTTTATCATTTGATCAATTGTAGCAGCGAGAAATACACCCTCCACCGTTAATGACAAAATGTACACTCTTTTATCTGAAGTTAGAGGAGTTTTTTTGACAAGATTCATCTTAATAAGAGTTTGAACCTGTCTACTAAATGTAGTAATATCCATTCCTATTGCCTCTGCTATTTGTTGCATAGCAGGATTATTTTGTTTGTCTATCTCATATAGGATATGGCTCTGTATTGGTGTGATATCAATCGAGCCTACAGTACAACATGTTTTATTTAGTAAAGCAAACTTTTGAGTTAAAACTTGAAAAAGTTCACGTTTATTTTCCATTTAATCATCTCCTATAAAGACATATATATTATTTATTTGCAAAATGCAACTAAAATATATTTAACTTTTATTTGAAGATGTTTTCCCTACTTCAAATGTTTCTACTTTTCAAGTGGTGAAGTAACTTTTTCACAACATACTCGGCATCTTCTCCCACCCCTCTTAAAGTTGCAGATGCAAATGATCGTTGTCCTTCTAGTCCCACAAAATACAATCCAGGGATACTGCTAATACCTGCCTTTTGTAATGGCATTCCCTCCACATCTACTGCACCTAGTAATTTCATATAAGGAAGATGTGGTCTGAATCCCGTGGCATAGATAATGGTATCTACTGGCTCCTTTTCTCCATTAGGCCAGATAACTCCATCTTCATAGAAAGACGTAAACATCAAATCCTGTTTTGGATTTCCCTTACTAATTCGATCTTTGTATCTACCTGTGTCATTCACGGCATTTGTTCTGGGTGCAGTTTTACCAAAACGCCAGAAAGGAAAGGTATCAAAACCAATTATTTTCAACCAGTAGTGTATATCCAATCCAAGTAAACGTTGTTTTACAAATTTTATTGGTTGTCGTACTGAAAGAGTAGTTTTGCTAACCTCGGATAATTCAATAGCAATCTGCACAGCCGAATTTCCTCCTCCAACTACGATTACCCTTTGGTTGTGAAATGGCTTTGTATTTCGATACTCTGAAGAGTGAAGTGTTTTTCCTTGAAAAACTTCTCCACCTTGTATTTTAGGAAGATAAGGATTATTAAATGAGCCTGTAGCGTTTATGATTGTTCTAGCTTGAAATATTTCGCCTGTGTCAGTTCGAACAATAAAACCTATTTTATTTTTCTCAATCAAATCTACTCTCTGATTAATTAAAACAGGTAATTGGAACTTTTTTTTATACTCCTGCAAGTATCGAATAACTTCATCCCTTTTAGGATAATGATTCTGACTACCGGGAAACTTCATACCAGGTAAAGAGGAAACACTTGCTGGAGAAAACAATTTAAGACTGTCATAATAACTTGGCCAAGATCCCCCAATTTGATGACTTGCCTCCAATATTAAAAAACGTAGACCTTTTTTCTGTAAATGATAACCTGATGCTAGCCCTGCCTGCCCTCCGCCAATTACAATTGTATCTAGTATTTCTTTCATTTTTATTCTCCCTTAAATTATTTGCATTTTGCAAGTATAAAATAACAATGAAAACAATAATTCTGTTTATCCGGCCTTAACATTTTGATTAATGAATAACTATATAAACCTTATTAAAATCGTCATTACCTAATGTGTAGTTATCTATATACAGTTAATCCTTACATGAATTAGTTATACTTCATTTATTTGCATTTTGCAAGTAAATTCATGAAAAATATAAACCACTTGAATAAGTGGTTTAGGATAGACTACTATTCATGTCGGGTGATTCAAATGAGTCATTATTTCTTCAGCCAAATCATGATAAAAGCTTTCTCTAATACCAGCTTTTCTCACTATTTTCCAAAATTCAAGCTCCTCGTCCCTTAGGTGTTTCACTGACCAATTTATTCGTCTCTTCTGAAAGTCCGTTACACTTTCTTTAACACTATCAATGTAAGCCTTCGTTCGTGGCAACTTATCTGCTTTCTTCTCTAGGAGAGTTAACTGATTAATCGCTTTACCAATACTGCTTGTCGTTATTTTTACAGGCTTTTCTCTGCTATTTAATTCTTCAACTGCTACTTTTACTTTGGCAAGTATTTGAAGATCTCGCTTCGCCCAATCAACCCTATTGTTAGTATCAATATTAGTCTTAACAGACGGAGGGTGGTTTTTTAACCATTCCTTATCTTTCCTATAAATTCGCATATAAAGCGAAGGGTCTCTTTTTCTAAGTTCTGTTCTTGAGAATGTAGGGTATTGTTCGATTAAATCGAGCCACATTTGCTTTAAATCACTTTTAATATTTTTCTTAGTAATGGGCTTACTAATTTTTTTCCTAGAATACTTAATAATTGTTTTCGTATCAACTTTTAATATTTTTGAGCAAGCTTTGTAACTCACCTGTTCTATTTCTACCAATTGGTGGAGTTTGTTCAACCAAGTCTCACCAAACATTTTAATGCGTCCAATTTTTGTTTTATCGTCTTCTGTTTTATCTGGACCCTTACGAGAATAGACAAAGCCACATACACAATAGAAGGTTCCTACAGGCCTTTTACTATCATTACAACGTGAAACTTTCAAGTCAGTAATAACAGGCTGAAGATAGTGTTTGGCTGCAGGATTTAAACATAAATGTGGTCCTTCACCAAATGGGGTGTAATATTTATTTGCATACTGTTTAATTGTATCTACTGATTCACCTAAAAAATAAATTAGCAGTAAATGCCGTACAGGATGAAAAGACTTCCGATGTTTCCTTGTTATTGCTCTTAACCAACAGTTTCCATCTACTCCACTCGGAATTGATTGCATCAATGATAAAAGTTCAGTTTTAAACTTCTTAATAAAGTCTTCTTTTAACCGTCTTTGGTCAATTGTGCCGTTTGTTTTTACATACCCTTCGCGATGTAAGAGGTAATGATAAATCTCTAATAAATTTAACTGATCAAATTTATAATCCTTATTATTTAATTTGCTACTTTCTACAGCAAAATGACGTAGCATACCAAAGTTTACTTTTGAATAATCACTATTTTCTTCACTATTTAAACTATTTTCAATGTTAGGATAAAAATAAGATGAATTACCGGGCCTTATTAAGAGTGAGCTATTTTCAAGTAAGACAGAATGCTTTGAGCAAATAAATACACTTGGTAATTGGTGATATGTCCGCCAATATGTTTCTCCATTCATTTGAATATCTTCTTCATAGCAGTTAGGGCAATACCGATAATACATAGGCTCTTTCACTGTCCAAGCCACTTGACCAGTTGAATAGTGCAAGGAATTATTGCCACAGCCTTTTAACATTGTATCCCTTACACTCTGTTTTATTTCTTTTGAAGTAAAGTTCGTATAGTAGTTATACAATGTATGATAATTTATCCATTCATCAATACTTAAACTTAAAAAAGGATTTACTTTTTCAAATATTATCTCTAAATCAGTAGTTAAATCAGGAATAATATAAGCTTTCTTTTTCCCAAACAAATCTAAAGTTGAATCTTTATTACTTAAATTTCCTGAACGTTTATGGTATCTAGCCAAAACACTATATAATAGCTCATCTTTAAACATTGAAGGAAAAAAGGCTAACATCTATTTTATTTACACACCCTTATACTATTAAGTCATCTAAAGGATTTTTAATATATCCTTCTTCACATAATGCCTCATAAGCAGAGCGTTTATTCTTCTTCCCTTTATCAATTATTGATTTAAGCTTATTTGCTGAAATATTCCCTTTCGTTTCACTCTTCTTTTCTTTCTTTTCCTCAATGTATTGAAGTGATAGAGTCATTAGTTGTGGAATTGTGGACTCAGGTGAATTTTTCATTGCATATTTAGCAGCACTTTCAGCAATCTTTTCCGGAACATCTAAATTAATTAAGGATAGGATTAATTTTTCTAGTATTGGAAGCTCTTTATTTGTACGATCTTGTGCCATCTTTTCTTTTTTAGCTTGAACCTTGGCTTTAAGGTCTATTACCGGCATTCTATTGAGAATATATTCTTCAATATCTATTGGAACAATATCTTCGTATTTTGCAATGTCACTTGGATTTCCTGATTTAAGAGCCTCCAACATAGGTTGAAGAAGTCTCAAATCTTCTTTCGCTACCTTCCGTATAAGTTGAGGGGTTATTTTTTCAATACCAGAATCGATTGCCCTCGCCTGTGCGAGTAAATATAATTTAACAGCAACATCCACAATCCCTTGGCTCTCTTCGTAAACCGTATTTAGTAATTCTTCGGTCAGTTCCGTATATTCATTCGTCCACTGATAATCCCACATACTTGTGATTAATACTTCCCAATCATCATCTTGTTTCATTTGCTGCCATACCATGTCGCCTTGCCCACTGCTTCTACGTGCTTGTCTGAAATCCTTTTGTAACAACGCTTTGGCTTTCATGGTTCCAATAAACATTACGGGTACTCCGATTTCATTCACTAGCGTTACGAAAAAATTCATCATCATCTCTGATGCAGTACCTGATGCTGATAACAAGTGCTGAATTTCATCAATGATTAGAGCGCCTATTGAGTGTAAACGAGCAACTTGTCCCATACGAGTTACCATTGAACTAACTGAATTTGATGGCTTACCATACTTTTCAAAATAATTAGTACCTATCAACGAATCCACTTTTTTAAAAAAGTCCATACAAAGGGTTTTTAATGATCCATCATGTGGACAGTTCAATTTTAACCATACAATTTGAATCAAGTTAATTGGATTTTGATGTAATATTACTTGTGGATAAAGAGATAGAACCCTTTCTATCGCAGATGTTTTACCTATTCCTGGATACCCCATTAAGGTGAAACTTGAAGCAGAAGAACGTATATCTGGCGGTAATCCAAATTCCTCTTTATTAACAAGCTTGTTGTGTAAATCAAGTAACGCTTGAACATGTTTTTTATGTAATGGATTTCGATTTACGTATCCATACCTAATGAAACCTGAAAAACGCTGTTCTAGATTTAATGTTTGATTTATAGGTTGATAAAATCTTGATAATCTAAGTAAAGCATGGTAACGATGATGACTCGATAAATTTCTTTCACTATTATGAAACATGGGTAAAAAGCTAAGTTGATCAAACGCTTCTTCTTTAGAAAGTATCGGAGGTAACGCTTCAATAAGGGGATTCCCTTTATAATCAATTGTTTCTTGTTCACGATACTCAGCCAATAGAACTTCAATACCATTCTCTAATTCAATTGTCTTCCCATTTTTCATTCCTTCTTCTTCCTTCTTTGTTTTTTAAATAATTCCATTATCGTAGATGTTTCAGTTTTTTCATCTTTCTGCTCAGAAGATGCAAAAGAAATAATATTTTCATCATTATTAATCTCAGTTACACCTATTTGAAATGCTTCATGCTCTCTTCGTAAATTTTTTTCAACTTCCCGATTTTCTCTTATATTTTTTATTTTTTCCGTTTTAGTGATTTTATTGTTTTTACCTTGATTTGATGTCTTAATTGCCTCGTCCACGATTCCTTCAATTTTAGTATAAAAATTAATTTCTTCTTGTAACAAACTATGATTTTCATTTTTATATGTGTTTTGTTCAATCATTAGTAATTGTTCAATTTCTTCAAGTACTTTATTTTTGTATCTCTCTTGATGTTCTAAAAGGAAGCACCTTTCAAAAAGTGACTTATCTTTAACGTGAAGATATACAATGTCCATATTTCGAGGATCGTATGAAATATCAACTTTCCAACTTTTCTTTGTTCTAGCTTGAATAAACCATGATTCCTTTATAGCTGTTTCACAGCTATATAACATTCTTTTAAATTTTATTCCCTTTGAGGTTACTGTAGCTGTATCTCTTGGCAATAAGTAAAATTTTATAGTATCAGGATGTTCTTTCCTCAGCTTACCTGCTCTATTTTTAATTCCCCATTTCCAGAGTTCAAGAGGAGTCGGTTTTACATTTTCCTCTATCATCTTCTCATCCCTCATATAATCCTCCATATAGTAGTTTTTGTTATAAAATAAAACAAAATTTATAAGAATTTTTGTATATTGATCTATAGTTAGCTTGGCTTCTAAACGATAATCACTAGCCCCACGTTCCCCAAAATCACTCTGTATGTAACCCGGTAAGAATGGCTTTATTTTACTTTGTGAAGTATCAAACAATTTTTCCACAATCCCCTTCCAGTCTGGTCGAAATGCTGGATTATTCTCTACTAACAAATTTAGCCCTTCAATTAAACTATTCACGTTATATCCCTCTAACTCACCCCTATCCCCTAGAATTATTTCAGGAAGATGCGCCGATGGCCACATTTCATTTGAAACTTCTATTCCATATCTACTGCAATATTCCTTTTTATCTGATGCAGCATTTGCTATTGCCATCATCATTCCTGCCCAAGAAGGACCTTCAAGTCCGATATACATTCCTGTGATCATATGTGTAAATACGTCCACCACAAAATAGATAATTGGTCTACCTACAATATAATCAGAATTATAACTAGATTTTAGATACACATTACCAGTAGTTGCGTCTATTTGATATCGAGAACCTGGCCCCATTACTTCATAAGTTGAAGATCCTAATATTGCTCGATGATCTCGTTCAAATTTTTTCTCACCTTCTCGACTTACTATTGTTTGTTTAATACCAAATTCTTTATTGTACCAATACCTAAATTGTCTTAATGAAGGAATTTTATTTTCATCCTGTATTACTATATATTTTATTCCGTTCTCGTAACGAACTTCATCTGCATAGAACTCCTTTATCATCATTTTATATGCGAATGACAATGAGTTTCTCTTGCTAGAGAAATAATATCTTTTAATTGATTTACGAAATATTTCTCTTGTTTCATCAGTTACATTCATCCCTACACTATTGGTGGTTCTAGGTTTTCCTCTTTTCAATGTACCACTTTTTTTATCTCTTCCTTTACCTCCAGAGTTACTGTAATCTGGAAGTAGACTATTCATAGTTTTTCCTCTCTGCCAGTACTTTCTCAAATATTTATAAGCAGTCATTTTTGTACATACCTTATTATTTACAAGTTCATTTATTAGCTGGCCACGTTCTTTTTTCTTATAAATTGAAGGTTCATCATTCACTAGATTTTTAATAATTGCCCACGCCGTATCCCTCTTTTGTTTCATTCCCTCAGGTAAATTTAAATGGTTAATTAGTATATCTGTGTGATCTGATTCTAATTTGGAATACAAATTTTCTAAAAACCCTTGATGTATATCTTTAACTTTTAAAAGGAATGGTAAGGCATTAGAATCTTCTATATCAATTACATATGTAATAATGTTACTTTCATCAATCCAAAGTAAACGATATACTTTATTACTCGCCAAGTCTTTTATTAATTCATTAACTGATATCGTAATCAATGTTATCCTCCTTAGATACATTTATAATAATTTGATCTAAAGTTAGATTGCTGGGATTAATCTTTTTACTCATATCAATGGAGATATATTTTCGAGCTATAAAATGTTTTATATAACTTAAAGAGGAGCCTGTTTCTAAGTTATAATCTTCATCAAATTTTTTACAAACTGCTAATAAACTCTCTTCATTACCTTTTTTAAAAATCAATAATTGCAATAATAACGTAGAGTAGCTTATATCTTCTTCTGCTAAATAGTAAGATTTATGTACCCATAGAATATTGTTTGCCAACTTTTTAGGAATTTCCTTTTCAGTTATGATCCCCCAACTTATTCCTTGTCTCTCCCAATACTCTCGTTCAATTTCAAACTTTTCAATTACCCGTTTATCTTCAAGTTGTTCACTTGGTTTTACAGTTCTAGCGATATATATTCTTTCAGAGTTTTTTACTACTGTTATAAAGAAATCCGTTGTCATATCTATCGGTATACCTGAACTATTATCTGTAGAGTGCTTAATACCTTTTTCTTCAGCGATACGAGTAGTTGTTTCTACGTTTAAAGGAAACTGTTCCCTTATGTCTACCACGGAATTTTCCCAATCTAATAAGATAAAAAAGTCTCTTTCCAAGTTAGACAGCAATTCATGCTGTCTCTTCGCGGTCCAACCCATTAATCGAGAAGCATTACCTTGTGATGATATATCTTGTATTTTAATCCAAGGTATATAATTTGATAGTTCCCCTTGACCTCTTCCTTCTTTAATATAGTCATTTCTTTTTTTCTCAGACCAATTGTATTTTCTTTTAGACATGAAAAGCACCACCTCGTCGACATAATTATGATTTAGTAAATATTAATTCTAAGATCATTATAACTTTTCGACTTACATATAGATTAATTTATTCCATTTTATATAAATATGTATTTTACAATCGTTTCCACATAAAAAAACGTCCTTTCTGATAACCATGTCTAAGAATGGACGTTTGCTAATATTAGTAACAAAAATACTATATTTTCTTCGATTCACATTATGTTTTTTAACAGCCCTTGATTATATTCAATCCACTTCTCCATTTCTCTTTCTACCGCACGATTTTGCCACTCAAGCCAAATACCAGAACATTCACTACAGTGACTGTCTACCCCAATTTTGTTGTGCAAATCTTTACATGAAATTAAAGTGATTTTACGACATTTATAACAATAAATTTCTTTTTCTTTATAAAATTCCATAACTATTCCTTTCATTTTATTTATATTTATTTCCATCTTAAGAATTGTTAATACTGTACTCTTGCAAAAAAGTTTGTAGCTCTTATAAAAGATAAGACAAGGTAAATTTAATGAATTCTTAATCCATTTCTTAAACTTGAAACAAAAGTTTATCGGACTAAATAATATTAGAAATTTAAATTAACTTGTTCTGAGCAAAATTACATAAGTAAAATAATAAGTGCCAATAGTTCCATTTTCATCTAAAATAAAAATAAGTCTAACTAAAAGTTCACTTACCGAAAAGAAACAATGAAAGAGGGGATATATTTGCCAACCGATAAAGAGTTTAATACCATCGAAAATCAAATTCGATTATTAAAAAATCGCAATTTAAAAATATATAATTTACAAACAACTAAAAATCACCTATTAGATAAAAATTATTTTAATCTTGTTAATGGCTTTGAAACTCTTCTACTTGATGATCCTAAAAATCCGCCGAAAACATACACAAATAAATCGTTTGAAGATTTTGTAAGACTATATGATTTTGATTCACAATTATCTAGTTTGATTTTTAGAAAAATTTCAGAGTTTGAAACAAAATTAAAGACTTCTATTGCATATCATTTTTGTAAAAATCACTGCTCAACTTTAACAGATAATAATAAATATATTGATATTACCTGTTATAAAATCCCTAATAGAACTGATGTTCCAAAAGAATATATTGATTACTTCTATACAGCAGGCAAACCTAACAAATCGCATAAATTATTTAGAGACAATTATTATTATGAAGGACAGTTTAGAGGGAACTTTGACGGGGTTGTAACCTATGAAAAGGTCAAAACAACATTGAAAGGAGTTTTTACAGGCCGTTTCGGTTCAACATCAATTAGAACAGTTACTGGTACCTGCGTATTTTTTAATTCAAGACAACCAGCACTTCTCACAACACTTAAATCTTCAACCTCAGCTGGTGTTGCAGTATTTCTCCCGATAAGAATTATTGGAGAAGAGAGAATATATGGCCTAAATTATATTGATGAGTGTAAAACTAAGTTTCCTTATATCAATGAATACAACAATCCACCATTTTGGGTTGTTATTAAGACTTTAATGTTAAATGATTTAATTGTATTACTATATGGATTAAAAAAACGTACTTTTGATTCGGTGTTAAGAGATTTTAATCTTAAACCTCATGATAAACAAAAATTCCTAAATTCTTTGGAAATTATTAAGGTTTTAAGAAATGCTTGTGCGCATTTTGAATTAATAAATCGTTTTAGGACCCCAAGTGGTCTAAAAATTGATACTCGACTTATTACTGATTTACATTTAAATCCTGAAAAACCGCAATATATCATTAAATTATATGATGTATTAAAAATACTTAAAATGTGCGTTGATTTATCAGAAATTAAATTATTTTTATTAGAATACTGGTATCAAGAGACAAAAAATAACAGCCAAGATATTGCTATTTCCTTACTCGATCGTATGGGAAATTCAAATGTTGATGATTGGATTAAAAATATTTAGTTGATAACAACATGCATATATGATATTATTAGTACATAAAATAACGTGTAGCCAAGACGGCGAGTCAAGCTATCGCAGCTTGCTAAAAGTCCCTAACCATCCTATTTAATAGGATGGTTTTGTATTTATAATGATATTAAATTGATCCCCTCCCCTACTGAACCAGTTAACTGTTGCAACAACTCATTTTTAAATCGTAAACCACCTATACAAATTTATATATTAGTTGATACATCCTTACTCAAATATCCTGCGCCGTTAGTTCAAGAAAAGGAAAAGAGATGCTATCCCACACACGCCCAATTATGATGCAGTTCAACCAAATCCGTCGGTAATAAATATGTTAATTTTTAGTTTCTATTATTATGCATAATAAAATTTAAAAAATATGTATATATTTTTCGACCCAAAATAAAAAATCTTAAAAAAATACAAACCCTGATACAGAAACACACTGTATCAGGGTTTGTTTTTAATGTTACACCATTTTATTTACATACGATAATATGGTTATTAGTTGTAACGAGATTAGCTATAAACACTCATAGATACTGTTTAAGTATTCAGTATACAACTTTTTTGTCCAGTATAAAACTTTATTGTAAAGTATACAACTTTTTTGTCTAGTATACATCTTTATTGTAACTCAACATCACGTAATTCTTCATATTCTTTTCTTACTCAACAGTCACCGATTTAGCTAGGTTACGTGGTTTATCCACGTCACAGCGGCGATGTAGTGCAGCATAGTAGCTAATTAATTGTAAAGGTACTACTGAGACAAGTGGTGTTAGTAATTCGTGAACATGTGGAATGACTAAACGATCACCATCTTCATCAATGCCAGCCATCGCGATAATACATGGATAGGCACCACGAGCTGCTACTTCTTTGACATTACCACGGATATTTAACCCTACTGATGCTTGTGTAACAAGCGCAAACACTGGTGTACCTTCTTCGATTAAGGCAATTGTTCCGTGCTTCAGTTCTCCACCAGCAAAGCCCTCTGCTTGGATGTAAGAGATTTCTTTCAGTTTTAAGGCACCTTCAAGGCTAACATAGAAGTCCATATTACGGCCAATGAAGAATGCATTGCGTGCGATTTTTAAGTAATCTTCCGCAATGTCTTCTAACACATCTTTTGAATCGATAATTGTTTGGATGCCATTAGCGGCAATCGCAAGCTCTTGTTTTAAATCAAATTCTAAGCCTTTGCCATTTGCCTTTGCCGTTACATAGGCTGCTAATGCAAGTACTGCTACTTGTGCAACATAGGCTTTTGTAGAAGCTACTGCAATCTCTGGACCTGCGTGTAATAACAATGTATGATCTGCTTCACGTGATAGCGTAGAGCCAGGTACATTTGTAATCGTTAATGTTGGATAGCCAAGCTCTTTAATTTTTACAAGTACTTGACGACTATCTGCTGTTTCACCCGATTGTGTAATGAAGATAAATAATGGTCTTTCTGAAAGTAATGGTATGTTGTAGCCGAATTCACTAGAAATATGAACTTCTACTGGGATACCCGCCATTTTTTCGAAATATTGTTTACCGATGAGACCGGCATGATAGCTTGTGCCCGCCGCAATAATATATAAACGATCTGCTGCTCGTAATGCTTCTAAAATCTCCGCATCGATTGTTAAATCGCCATTGTCCCCTTCATATGCCTGAATGATTTTACGAATAACTGTAGGCTGTTCATCCATTTCTTTTAACATATAGTGAGGATATGTCCCTTTTTCAATATCACTCATATCAAGCTCCGCCGTATAAGGCGCACGCTCTACTACAGTACCATCTAATTTTGTAATTTCCACACTTGCTTTGTGTACGATAACAACTTCTTTATCGTGAAGCTCTACGTATTGGTCTGTTACCTGTAGCATCGCCATTGCATCTGACGCAACAACATTGAAACCTTCTCCAATCCCTACTAGAAGTGGTGATTTGTTTTTTGCTACAAAGATTGTATCTGCCGCTTCTGCATCTAATAGTGCCAGTGCATAAGAGCCATGTAATAGTGACAGCGTTTTACGGAAAGCGTCTGCTGTGCTTAGACCATCTTTCACAAATAACTCTACTAATTGCACAATAACCTCTGTATCTGTATCAGATTTCATTGGAATGCCTTTTAAATAGGTTTTTTGCAATAAATGATAGTTTTCAATAACCCCATTATGCACAAGTGTAAAGCGTCCTGATGCACTTTGATGTGGGTGAGCATTTAAACGGTTTGGCACACCATGTGTTGCCCAACGTGTATGACCGATACCAATTTTCGCTGCAATGTCTTCGTCTACTGCCTCACGTAAATCTGCAATACGCCCTTTTTCTTTGAAAACCGTTACGCCTTCCTCATTACGCACTGCAATACCCGCTGAGTCATAACCACGGTATTCAAGCTTTTCTAAACCTTTTAATAAAATTTCCTTTGCATCTGATTCACCAATATATCCTACAATTCCACACATAATTCTCGTCCTCCGATATTGTCAATTTAACGCAATGACAAACTAGGCCTCATCCTATCGAATTTTTTTGAATGGACAAGCGATGCTATATTTTTATAAAAAAATAAAGCACTCCTATACATGCAAGCTACTCACTCCACTCAGCCAACTGAATAGAGATTTTCGATATGTGAAGCTTCTTCTATTTATCTATTGCTTTTACTATACCTTCTCCATTTTCTGTACATTCAATCACTCAAATGCTTTCAAAATGAAAAATGACAATCGGGTATGTCGATTGGGAGGCATCCGCCGAATTTTCGATAAACCTCCACCTCGTCTGCTGAAGATCTTTTCGTCCGATTTCTTCAGCTCAGGCGCTATAATTGTTTTCCGATTTTGCGCTTTCTTCCCTCCTTAGGCGCTCGTTAAAGGATAAGGTCGGACCTCATCTTCAACTTCTCCATCATACTCAATCATATGCTATCCGTCAAATTTTCGTTATAAAAAACACCTAGTCCCAATGCTTTTTCGTGACAAATATGTAGACAAAGTTATACTCATGTACTTTGATTAGCTTTGTACAGCTATATAATGTTATTCAATAGATCATACAAAAAAGACACAAGCAATTACGATGCTTGTGCCTATCCTTTATTTACTGTCTAATAATTTAACGATTTCTCTATTAAATGCTGGAAGATCGTCTGGCGTTCTACTTGTTACAAGTTGCTTTTGACAGACAAATACTTCTTCATCATGGAAGATTGCCCCTGCATTTTCTAAATCTACTTGAATGGATTTATAGCCTGTGGCATCACGGCCATTTAATGTCTTTGCTGTAATAAGAAGTTGTGGTCCATGACAAATGGCAAAGGTAGGCTTCATTTCATCCATAAAGGACTTTGCAAATGCTACTACACGATCATCCGCACGTAATAGATCAGGAGAAAAACCACCAGGAATAAATAGCGCATCGTAATCAGTAGCTTGTACTTCATCAATGCCTTTATCAATTTTCACTGACTCTCCATGCTTGCCCTTAACTTCCTTGCCCGCTTCCGTATCAATTGTTACTAGCTGATGTCCAGCTGCTTCTAAAGCCTTTTTAGGGCTTGTAAACTCAATGTCCTCAAACATATCTGTTATAACTGTAGCAATTTTAGCCATATCAATAAAACACTCCTTGTTATTGTGACTCCTAATTACTGTTCCCCATCTCGCTTATTTAAAACATTCTTTTCAAACAAGTAAAACCCAATTTCCTATTTACGGAAATCGGGTCTTCTATATTGTTATTCTGTTAAGCCCATTTCTGCACGTACAACATCCGCAATACGCTCGACAAAATGCTCACAATCTGCTTCTGTTGCCGCTTCGACCATAACACGTACCAATGGCTCTGTACCTGAAGGACGTACTAAAACGCGACCATTTCCTGCCATTTCAGCTTCCACCTCTGAAATAACCGCAGCGACTTTCGCATTATCAGTTACAGCATGCTTATCTGTTACACGAACATTGACAAGACGCTGAGGGTAGATTTTCATTTCAGCTGCAAGTTCTGAAAGCTTTTTACCCGTCGCTTTCATAATGTTGACAAGCTGAATACCTGTCAGTAAGCCATCACCTGTTGTATTAAAATCTAGGAAGACGATATGCCCTGATTGCTCGCCACCTAAATTGTATTCATTGGCACGCATTTCTTCCACAACATAACGATCACCTACAGCTGTTTGTACACTTTGCATCCCGTTGTCAGCCACAGCTTTATAGAAGCCCATATTGCTCATTACTGTTGAAACAATCGTTTGCTTCTTCAATCGTCCTACAGCATTTAAATGCTTACCAATGATAAACATAATTTGGTCACCATCAACAATTTTCCCGTTTTCATCTACAGCAATTAAACGGTCACCATCGCCATCAAATGCTAAACCAACATCTGCATCTTTTTCGGTAACAAATTTAGCTAGTCCTTCTGGATGTGTTGAGCCTACACCAGCATTTATATTTAAGCCTGTTGGAGAAGCGCCCATTGTAGAAATGTCAGCTTCTAAATCAGCAAATAAATGTGTAGCTAATGATGAAGTTGCACCATGTGCACAATCAAGCGCTACATGAATACCATCAAATTCTTCATCCACTGTTTGCTTTAAGTATTGAATATATTTTTGACCACCTTCGAAATAGTCACTTACAGATCCTAAATCTGCTCCTATCGGACGTGGTAATGTGTCCTCTTGCGCATCAATTAACTCTTCAATTTCCGCTTCCTGGGCATCTGTTAGCTTAAAGCCATCAGGACCGAAAAATTTAATACCATTATCAGCAACTGGGTTATGTGAAGCTGAAATCATGACGCCTGCATCTGCGCTCATAATTCGAGTAAGATATGCCACACCTGGTGTTGAAATAATACCAAGACGCATTACCTCTACCCCAATTGATAAAAGTCCAGCCACAAGTGCACCTTCAAGCATCTCACCTGAAATACGTGTGTCACGACCAATTAAAACCTTTGGACGTTCAGTTGCATCCTTTGTTAAAACATAGCCACCTATACGTCCAAGTTTAAATGCAAATTCTGGTGTTAATTCACTATTCGCGACGCCACGGACGCCATCTGTTCCAAAATATTTACCCATTCTACTTATTCTCTCCTTCAATGCAAGACCGTGCCTAATGAGTTTCTATCAAGCATTAGACACTTGTCCGCTTACTTTTGGAAAAGTCTGCTTTTATACATTCATTGGTAATTATTAATATTCCACTCTGTCAGTTTGTTTGATGAATCCTGAATTACTACTCAAGACAAACCTGGATTGGATTTTTGATTTAGAATCAAAATAAAATTATAGTCACATATTGTTTAAGAATCAATATCTTCCGATTCTTCGGTTGATGTATTTTTATCAGTTGTAGTGCTCTCATCTGTCACATCAGGTTCTTCAGTAGGAGGTGGCGTTTCCTCTGTAGAAGCTGGTGTTTTCTGTTGTTCTTCTTGCTCAACCTTTGTAATATCTGCATTCACTTTTATTTTCTTGTCAGATATTTTTGTCACACCATCTGGTAATTTTACATCAAATTCATAAGTTTTGGACTCAGTAATTTTTGACAGGTCCACTGTTATTGGAATAGCCGTTAAACTGTCAATAATTGATTTCCTACCATACACTTTAATCATTTTCGGTGTAAATGTTAATGAATTGATGATAATGTCTTCCGCCGCTTGCCCTGTTTCCTTGAGGACAACTGGGATCTCTCGACTGTACTCCCCTATATCTACTTGAACCTTCACAGTTGCAGGGTCAATAGTCACATCTAACTTATTTAAATCTCGATCTAATACTTTTACCGCTGCTTCCTGCGAGAATGATTGCTTTAAGCCTTGCTCCCCTGTAACAGTTGCTTTTACATAGCTAATGCTTTCAATAGCACTTTTTGCACCCGTTACATAAACAGTTGGTGGATTGGCTGTCATATCTTTTAATATATAACCTTCTTCGATTAGACGGTTGTTCATTTCAGGGTCCACTCGGAACTCCTGCGTGACCTTTTCCTCAATATTTACATGAACGGTTGCAGGGTCTAATGTAACCTTTAACTTGTTTGAAATATTTTCGTATTGCAGTTTGACATCATGCTCTCCTAGCAATAAATTGCTTAAATCGGCAAATATAGAAAAATCCTTAGCCCCTTTTGCTTTTAACACCAATGCCATCGGACCTTCTATCGTTACATCCACGGTTTCAGGTAAACCTGTCACAATAAGATTCTCATTATCATAATAAACATCTACTGGAACATCGCGAATGACATCCGTTTGTTCATTTGAGGTAGCTTTATTTAACGGTGATAACTCGGTACGAACTGAGAAAAAAAGCAAAAATGCCAAAAATAGCGCGATGATTCTTAATACCCAAGGGCTATCCATCATTTTATCCATTCTTTTTCCCCCTCCAAGTCAACTTAGAGGATGCATTTGATTCTTGTGCTGATCCGAACCACATTTTTCGTAATAATGTTTCGAACTCCTCTAGAGAAAGATTTCGATGGAGATTACCATTTAATGTTATGCTAATTGCACCTGTTTCTTCTGATACAACAATTGTAATAGCATCTGTGACTTCACTTAAGCCAAGAGCAGCACGGTGGCGTGTCCCTAACTCTTTTGAAATAAATGGGCTTTCAGATAAAGGTAAATAACAAGCTGCTGCCGTCACTTTATCTTTTTGCATAATAACCGCCCCATCATGTAGCGGCGTATTTGGTATAAAAATATTTATCAGTAATTCTGATGAAATTTCAGCATTTAGCCCTATACCCGTTTCAATATATTCATTAAGACCTGTTTCTTTTTCAATGGAAATTAACGCACCTATTCGACGTTTGGCCATATAACTAACAGATTTCTTCATAGCCTCAATAAGCCTTGTTTGTTCTTCTTCTTCTTGACTAGATGAGCGTTGGAATAGCTTTCCTCGCCCAATTTGTTCTAAACCACGTCTGATTTCCGGTTGGAAAATGATAATAATCGCTAGGAAACCAAACTCAATAACTTGTTGAAGCATCCAGCCAAGTGTTTGTAACCCTAAAAGGTCTGTTGCAATTCGCGCAATAATAATGACGAATATTCCCTTAAGTAATTGGACAGCCTTCGTACCTTTAATGAGGGTTAAGACTTTATAAACAACGTACCAAACGAGCAGTACATCAATGAAGTTAATAACAATATTCACAGGCGTTAAATCTGTGAAATGTTCGATAATTTGCACGTGGCATCCCCCACTTTTCATTACGAATCCATACACATTCAAGTATATCACATTCTTAACAAATGTAACTTTTTTCAAATAAAAAGTCTACTCAGAAGAGTAGACCTTTCAGCCTCTCACGTGCACTATTTTTTAGGACGTATAGAGTGTTATTTAGTTTCTTCTTTTTCCTCAAATGTCATGGCTGTCTTTACAGAATTTTTAATCGTATACCATAACCATTCAAATACTTCGTCAATTTCTTCAATTCTCCCTGAGACTACCGCTGAAGATGCCATATATTGCCCGTTAATCACTGTGACGTTGCCATCAACTTCACCTTCAACAATCAAATCGCCATTTTTCACAACAATATCGCCTTTCACCACTTCTCCTTCAGGGACAATCACCGTTTGACCATCAACAACTAAATTAGGTTGCTTGGTCACTGAGAAATGCTGGTCATCCATGAAGCTACCCAATAATGTAGCACTCATAAATAAGCAAAATACTGCTGCTGCCACAAAGAACGGATGCCGGCGAATCCATTTTTGTATACCTACTCGACTTTTTGGTTTTGGTAAACGAGCCATCACTGCTGCTTCAAAATCCGGAGGCGCTGTAATATGGGAAGCACTCTTCACAAAGGCGATTGTTTCACTCAATTCTTGCATCAACTGTTTACAATCATTACATGTATGCAAGTGTTGTTTCAACTCTTGCTCATGCTCACGACTAATGTCACCGTCTAAATAATCATGCATATAGTCTATCATATGCTCTGGACAAGTATTCATGACGCTCCCCCTCCTACAGATTGTTTAATTGCTTACGTAATGCCTCACGTCCGCGGTGAATCCTCGTTTTCACCGTTCCAAGCGGCATATCTAAAATCTCGCTAATCTCTTGTAACGATAACTCTTCTATATATTTCAATACTATAACCGAACGGTATTTATCCGGCAATCGTCCAATTTCATATTGAATGCGATCTTGCAGCTCCATTTGTTCTAACTGCTCCTCTGGTAGCTGGTCGTCTGCTGCGATTTGCGAATACATATCAAGACCTTCTGTACCAGCTACTTCTGCATCTAAATAATAATCCGGTTTCTTTTTTCGAATACGGTCAATGCAGAGGTTTGTCGCTATGCGATAAAGCCACGTCGAAAACTTTCTTTTCTGATCAAATGTATGCAAGTTCATATAAGCACGTACAAAAGCTTCTTGAGCAATGTCTTCAGACTCTTGTTTGTTGCCTAACATTCGATAGCATACTTGGTACAGTTTGTGCTGATAGAGACTCACAATATCGGCAAATGCGTTTTGATCGCCTTTAAGCACTTGTTTTATTCTCTTATTTACTAACGCATCCATTGTGTTAACTTCTCCACCTTTACAACTGTCTTATACTATACGACGCACCGATAAGAAAAGTTTCGTTTTATTTCAATTATAGCAAAAGATTTTTATGCAATGTGGCAACAGGCAATTTTTTGTCAAATTTTCTTTAAACTAGTGTTTCCCCAAATAAAGATCCCATTAATGCAACAGCTACATTTGCTGTCGTATTCTTTTCATCTAAAATAGGATTTACTTCTACAAATTCTGCTGAAGTTACCATCCCTGATTCTTGTAACATTTCCATTGCTAAATGGCTTTCTCGGTACGTAATCCCTCCTGGAACTGGTGTACCAACTCCTGGCGTATAAAGTGGATCTAGTCCGTCTAGATCAAGTGATAAGTGTAAGCCATCAACATTTCGTTCCTTTAAATAAGTAAGTGCATCTTCCATCACACGTGTCATGCCAAGTCGGTCAATCTCATGCATTGTATATACTTTAATTCCTTGTTGACGAATCAATTCACGCTCTCCAGGGTCTACTGAACGAGCTCCAATAATAATAACGTTTTCTGGCTTAATTTTTGGCGCAAAGTTGCGAATTTGGACTAAACGCTCATGTCCTAGCCCAATACTAACTGCTAACGGCATTCCATGTATATTGCCTGAAGGTGTTGTTTCAGGTGTATTTAAATCTGCATGGGCGTCATACCAGATAACACCAAGATTTTTGTAATGCTCACCTAATCCAGCTAATGTTCCAATAGCAATACTATGATCTCCCCCAAATACGAGTGGGAACTTTTTCTGTTCTACTACTTCATGCACACTATTTGCTAAAGCAGTGCTAACGTCTACAACTTCCTCTAAATTAAGTAACTTTTCATCAACTGCTGCGTCTGCAAGCTTTTGACTAACACGAATATCCCCTTGATCTTGTACCTCGTGTCCGATAGCTTCTAAACGTTCAACAACACCTGCATAGCGAATAGCACTTGGTCCCATATCTACGCCACGGCGTGTTTGTCCATAATCTGTTGGTACTCCAATAATAGAAATATTAAGTTTATTCATGTTTTTATACCCCCTAAAAGTTATAAGACTATTGTAAAGCCTACATACCACTTGGCTCAACTCGACAAAAAGTTGCATATTTATTCAATTATAAATAGCATAAAAAAATCTCCTACTGTTTTCAGTAAGAGATTAGTTATCTGTAGTTAATATAACACTTTTGAATAATTTTTATTCTAAAAAAGTGAGCCATGAAGGACTCGAACCTTCGACCCTCTGATTAAAAGTCAGATGCTCTACCAACTGAGCTAATGGCTCATAAAAGAAAAAATGGCTGGGGTACTAGGATTCGAACCTAGGCATGACGGAATCAAAATCCGTTGCCTTACCGCTTGGCTATACCCCAATCATTTATAAAACTGGTGGAGGGGGACGGATTCGAACCGCCGAACCCTAAGGAGCGGATTTACAGTCCGCCGCGTTTAGCCACTTCGCTACCCCTCCGAAATAACACAATAAGAATGGTGGAGGATGACGGGCTCGAACCGCCGACCCTCTGCTTGTAAGGCAGATGCTCTCCCAGCTGAGCTAATCCTCCATAGAGACAGGTGTTATATCACAGTTTATTTTCTTTATAAAGCCTATGTTTTAAATGGTGACCCCTACGGGATTCGAACCCGTGTTACCGCCGTGAAAGGGCGGTGTCTTAACCACTTGACCAAGGGGCCATTATTATGTCTTAAACAAGACAAGAATTATAATAACATTTTTAATTCATAATTGCAATACTTTTTTCATAAATTATTTTATGTATTATAGTACTTAAAATAGGGCAAAAAAATGGCTCCGAAGGCAGGACTCGAACCTGCGACAACCTGATTAACAGTCAGGTGCTACTACCAACTGAGCTACTTCGGAACAATGCTATTCACTTTGGTTTTAGACAACCTCTTAAGTACATTTATTATTATAGCAAGCATTATAAATAATGCAAGTCATTTTGTGATAATTTTTATATTTTTTTGTCGAAGTTTGCCTATATATCCATCTGAGAGCATAAATAGTTCTCTATTAAATCTAATATTTCTCTTTAACGTATTAAATATTGTTGCTGTATATTATTGTAATTGTTAAAATAAAAATAGTTTTAAGAATTTTCTATCAAATTTCCTAGGGGAGGAATGTTCGGATGGTATCAAACGATTTAATTGCACCTGAATTTTATAACATCACAGAGGAATTAGAAAAATTTTCGCAAGATAGTGATCGCCAAGCAATACGCTGGTTAAATACACAACAAGAGAGACGTACAGTTTCTTATGTGGAGCTCATTCAAAAAATGAATCAATACGCAAATGCTTTTACGGAGAAGGGGCTTCAAAAAGGCGATCGTGTATTAGTTATTATTCCTCGACTACCGGAAGCCTATTTCGTTTTTCTAGGCTGTTTAAAGGCTGGCATTGTACCTATCTCATGTTCAGAGATGCTACGTGCAAGCGATTTAGAATATCGGATGGAGCATTCTTCTGCTAGTGCAGTGATTGCCTATGAGGCATTTACTAGCGAAGTTGACCAAATTACTTCTTCTGTAGATACATTAAAAAATAAACTAGTCATCGGTGCTGCAAAAGGAGATTGGACTTCTCTAGATGACTTGGCAAGCACGCAGCCAGCTACATTTACAGCTGTAGCTACTAAACGAGATGATATGGCATTCCTTTCCTATACCTCTGGTACAACTGGTAAACCTAAAGGTGTTGTTCATTCACATGGTTGGGGGTATGCACATATTAGAACAGCGGCTTCAAAATGGCTTTGTGTACGTGAAGGCGATCTAGTGTGGGCAACAGCTGCTCCGGGTTGGCAAAAATGGATTTGGAGTCCTTTTTTATCAACAATCATGCTCGGTGCTACAGCATTCGTCTACCATGGGGGATTCGATGCAAAAACCTATCTTCAATTAATGCAAGATGAAAAAGTAAATGTCCTTTGTTGCACACCGACTGAATACAGAATTATGGCGAAAATCGATAATTTACAAGTCTATAATCTATCATCTCTCCGTAGTGCCGTTTCTGCTGGTGAACCTTTAAATCGCCCAGTGATCGAAACGTTTATGAATCATTTTGGACTCAAAGTACGTGATGGCTATGGACAGACAGAAAACACATTATTAATCGGTACACTCGAAAACACAGAATTACGTCCTGGATCCATGGGTGTTCCAACTCCAGGTAATATTGTACGTATTATCGACAATGAAGGTAACGAAGCACCAGTTGGCGAGGTTGGAGATATTGCAGTTCACAAATCCTCACCAGCTTTATTTAAAGAATATTATAAAGAACCAGAACGCACACAAGCTGCATTCCGTGGTGATTGGTATATTACAGGTGATCAAGCAAAATGTGATGAAGACGGTTACTTCTGGTTTGAAGGTCGTGGAGATGACATTATTATTTCATCCGGTTATACGATCGGACCATTTGAAGTAGAAGATGCGTTAAACAAACATGAAGCTGTACAAGAGTGTGCAGTAGTAGCTGCTCCAGATGAAATTAGAGGGCATATTGTGAAGGCATTTGTTATCTTACGAGAGGGCTTCAAAGAGCGTGATGAAGAAGAATTAACAAAGGAGCTACAGGAGCATGTTAAAGCGTTAACTGCACCTTATAAATACCCTCGTAGTATCGTCTTTATTGAGGAATTACCAAAAACGACATCAGGGAAAATTCGCCGTATCGAACTACGAGCTACGCCAGTTCAAACAAGTTAAATATCAAAAATAAGAAGGCACTCCATTGAGGATGCCTTCTTGTTTTATGCGTTTATAATTATTTATTAACAAAATCAGCTTAAATAAAAAAAAGCCACTACTGAGTGTATCAGTAGCGACTTTTTG
>NZ_JBHERJ010000033.1:0-99313 GCF_043359455.1 Lysinibacillus sp. PWR01
ATCTGGTGGCGTGCTGTCAATGTCTTGTCATCTACTGCAGCAATTTGAAAATGCTCCTGTAAAGGTAGCCTCATCACATTCTTTCCTATTGCCAAATAAATTCCTGCATCTCCATCGTGGCCACTTGTTAGGTGTAGCTGACTATTTTCTTCATAGGCATACAAAATACCAACCATTGTTGAAAACGGGAGTGGCAAGGCAATATTCATATAGGTCGTTTCGTTGCTTGTGTGCTTCGAATAAATGGCGACAAAAACGGTTTGCTGATGAATTGTCCGAATCCATGCACGTGGAGACGGACGGCTATCTTGTACAGAATCGACCTGAACAATGCTGCCCGTCATCTCGATTTGCTTACTGGAAAAGGGTAAATTGAGCTGTTGGAGAAAACGGCTCAATCCTTGATACAAAAAGGCAAAAGGTCGAAACCAAGTCTTCCATTGCGCCGTCGCCAACAGACGATAGGACGTCGTATGCTCATAAAAATGTGGAATCACAGGCGGTAGCTTTGCTGTATCGACAAAATCCTGTAAGGCATCGACCAAGCCAGGGTGTGGTATATTCTTATGACGCAGCTTCCCGCGAATTTGGCTTACGGGGAACTCAAACGGACGCTGTGTTGTTGGGGGTACAGCCATTAGCCATGCGATGACCCCTACCCCACCAAAGAAAACACCATTGATTACACCATGGAATTGGAGCATTTCTGGAATGCCAATGGAAAAGTTGCCACTGACACGACTGTAAACATACAGACAAGATCCAAGAATCGTCAGACAGAGCGCTCCATAGGAAATCCTCAGCAATAGCCCCTGCTCAAACAGAAGCTTTGTTTTGAGTGCAACGAAAAACAAGCCATAGATAGCGAAGATATAAAGAGCAACTGCGATGATTTCGATGAGTATGGAAAAGGCAATACCCATCGCAACAAGGAGTGGTCCTGCCAGCAAAATCATCACCATGACACGATACCCGCTACTATCATGTAATCGACCCAAAAGTCCGACTGAAATGGGTAATAAACAAGCGGAATAATGAAAGTGAATGGCCGTTAACCACGTTATTAATGATGAAAAGCCAGTATCAATGTTGGCGACATAGGCGAAAAACCACAAACCACCAAGAGCTAGATAGAAAAGCCCCATGTCAATTGCAAACTCCGCACTATTCGTGAATCCTCGCTGTAAAAACCTTTTCACGCCTTGTATGGCTATATAGTAGGTATACAGTAAATACATACCTGCCAGCACATTAGCCAATAAGCCATTCGACCATTCATGCAGCAGTGTAACAGCTAGCATCATCCCAACAATGATGGCTTTGCCCACTTTCTGAACATCCACAACCATGGTGGGGACGAAAATCAGTTGAGCAACTGTGAGTAACCAAAAGTAACTGGGTTGTCCATTAAGCACAAAGCAAATTACCGTGAACATAATCCCCAGTAAAAAAATGAAATTACTTCTATTGTTGCGTAAATTCTCCAGCATACATCATGAGCCTCCCTATGAATGGATTATGGATGGAGACATGAATGGTGAAGACATTTTTCGATTCATCAAAGCCCTCCTCCACAATGACCCGCCCCTCTATCAATCTAGGCATGGGGCATTCGAAACGAGAGAGGACAAAACGCTGTTTACCTGAACGAATGACTAACGTTCCCTCTCGTGTCACCGTAAAGTGCAAATCGGAATAAAAAAGAGAAGGTGTGCCTAAATAATCTTTCACAATTTTTCGGATTGGATCAATGGTCATCCTTGCATCAAAATGCCTTGTCTTCTGTGGGAAATAAAAGGTGCGCTCCCATAGCACCTCCAGTACTCCACTCGGCAGAGCTCGGCATGTATTCGAAATGGTAAAGGGAATATTCTCCCCTGACTCAGGGAACAGAAATCGTGTTTTCGCTGCCAGCGTATAAAAGGGACGCATCCATTTAGCACCAGATTTTATTTGATGCATCATGCCCTGAGCAAAAAATGGTTCATCAATCGGTAACGCATAACGCTGTTGTAGCATCGGATGAAGTCTTGCAAAATCATCCCCTAATAATGTTTGATAGATCGTCATGCTTGTTATCCTCGCTTTCTTTTACAGCTTTTGGCACTTGGGACATCCTTACTTAAGCTAAATCCGATGATTGACAACACCCATAAAGCGCTATTAAAGGTGAGTGGATTAAAGGGCGCTTGAATACTTGTCGGGTCCGCACCAATAGCAGCGATCGTCAAGAGTGGAAAAACGATGATTTGCATGCCAAATAGCCAGCGTTTTCCTCGCGGGTAAAGCCAACATAAAGCAAAGAGAATTTCCGCAACCCCTATCCACATAACTAGCTGATCTGCATGGTTTAGTAATGAAGCGGTCATCTTTAATTCCTGCGGATGCAAATGGATGATCTTCGGTACAAGACCATGATAGAACCAGACAAAGCAAAAGAATATACGCAGGAGCATGGTTAAAAAGAATCGTCTATACTGAGCAGCAGGATTTTCTCCTTTTTCTAGCCATCTTTTTAATACATCAAAGCTGAGTGCCGTCGCCCACCCCATTAATGGGCGAAAAAATAGATCAAAGAATGTGCCAAGCTTGCCATAGCGTGTGTCATAATCATATTGAGTTAAAAATGTCAGCCCCTGTTGATGCGGGATATATTGCCAATAGCCCTTTCCCTCCGCTATAGGTGAGCGCTGTTGAGGCGTGCCAAAATGTAGAGAGGATGTTCGCGTGCCATTTTCTTTATGATGCTCCCCCTTGCTTTCTCCCCAGCCGCTTACCTGTAAGCCTGGCATGACCTTCGTTTCATAGGTAAAACGCTGTGGCTCCTCAGGTGCTTTTTTCGGTATATAGGTAATGGATGTAAAACGTAAATCCCATTGCTCATGCAACTGAGGATTTTGTGTATAATCCCATGCTTTTTCTATAGGCGCCTGGATGTCTATCTCGACATAAATAGGCTTTCTGCTCATAAACTCACTCCTTTTTTTCGATTAAGCCACTATCATTATAGCAATAAATTGATAACCTACTATTAAATGGGTATGCTTAATAAGTTTCTCAATAAAAATAAAAAATTTGAATCGAAATGACGACTTGCTGAGTCTAATGGTCGAAAAGGAGGCGATTTTCATTACGAGCACCCAACAATCACTTGTAGCCTTAGCCCAACAAGGTGATGAGCAAGCATTTTATCAGCTAATTGAGCAGGAGCAGCATAAGCTTTATCGCATGGCCTATGTCTACGTACAAAATGAAAACGACGCCGTAGAAGTTTTTCAGCAAACCATTATTCGAGCCTATGAGGGCTTGCCACAATTAAAGGAGCCACACTATTTTGCTACTTGGCTCATCCGCATTATGATTAATTGCTGTAAAACCTATATAGCGAAGAAAAATACAGTTATGCCTGTTGAACCACAAACTTTCGAGGATTTAACAAGCTCATCCCCTACATATATCGAAGAAGAGCTGGATTTATGGCAGGCTCTTTGCCAGCTTGAGGAAAAGTACAAAACAGTGCTATTGCTACGATTTTATCAAGACTACTCGGTCAAGGATATTGCGGCGATTTTGCAATGTCCTGAAGGCACCGTGAAAACACATATTCGGCGTGGTTTGCAAGCATTACGACAACAATTAAAGGGGGCATATCTCGATGAGTGGGTTCAATCCGCTGAAAGAAGTCATTAATGCAATACCCATCCCTGAAGGACGGTTAACAGAAGTGCTACGTGTTGAAGGGATGTCCAAAATTTATCAGCAAAAGCATCATACTGTGAATGCCTTGAAAAATATCCATTGCACCATTTATCAAGGAGAAATGGTAGCGATTATGGGGACAAGCGGCTCTGGTAAAAGCACCCTTCTGAATATGATCAGTGCCATTGATGAGCCAACAGACGGGGCATTATTTTTATTTGGCAAGGAAGCTCACGCTATTTATCAAGAGCCAAAAGCATCGCAATTCCGAAAAGAAAATATCGGCTTTATCTTCCAATCCTTTCATCTGCTAAAGGATTTAACCGTCGAAGATAATATTGCACTTCCCCTTATTTTAAATGATGTTCCTAGCAAGGAGATTAAGGTGCGTGTGCAGCACATGATGGAAACCTTAAATATCGCCGCTTGGGCAAAGCATCGACCACATGAGCTTTCTGGTGGACAAAAGCAACGTGTCGCCATTGCGCGTGCGATTATTGCTAACCCTCCTATTTTACTGGCAGATGAGCCAACAGGGGCTTTGGATGTTCATACAACAGATGAAATTTTAGCGCTGCTCGTTGCTCTGCAAAAAACGAACCAGCAAACGATTTTACTCGTCACACATGACCCCTATGTAGCTACCTATGCCAATCGGGTACTGTTCTTCCATGATGGGGCAATTGTGGATTCCTATCAAAACCAGCAGAATGAAGAGGATTTGGATTGTATTTTAATGAAATTCAAACAAATTACGAGGGGGGATCGCTAATGTTTACGATGCGCAATATTGCCCTCAAGCTATTTCGTGCCGCTTGGGCAAATGTCCTAACAAGTATTAGTATTATTGCGATCTCGATTTGCCTGGTGATGACAATGACCGTCTACATTTGGAATGCCAATAGCCAGATGAAGGCTGACATCCAAGCATTGTATGGAGAAATGGACTTAATGGTCGGTTATAATCCCGATCAGCAAAAATTGTTGACAACATCACAAATTGAGGAGTTTTCTACCCTAGCAGGTGTCACACAAGTGTCCAGTTTATCGCTAGCTCATACAATGGTTGAACAAGAAAAGCACACTGCTTTTTATACCGTTGGCGTGGAAAATGATGACCTTGTGAAAAGCCGCTACCATTTTGAGGACAATCTTGGACCGAACGATGCCATTCTTTCGGAAAATGTTGCCCGTCTTTTCAATAAACGCGTTGGGGACTCCATTCATATTCAATCAAAGGATTTTATCGTGCAAGAAATTTTACCGACTATGAAAGGCACTGACAGTCCTAATATTATCCTCTTAGCTAATGATGTTGTCAAAGCATGGATGAACAATAGTCAGCCACAAACGGCAGGCATATTTGCGCTCATGAAAACAGATGAGGGTCGTGCCAAGGCAGTAGGTGCAGAAATCAAACAACTCGATGCAACATTACGTGTTGATGTTATGAGTGATTACGATGTATTTAAAAGAAATTTACAGAGCTTAATGGTTTTTATGATTGTACTGTCTGTTTTTATTTTACTCATTTCAAGCGTCCTATTGCTGTCCACATTCCAACTATTATTCTATAAAATCAAAGAGCAACTAATGATTTTACGGGCTCTCGGGGCATCAGTAAAACAGGTTGGACGTATTGTTAAGCTCCAACTCTCACTGATCATTAGCTTTGGCGTTATGCTTGGAACAACGCTGAGTCTTGTGGTGATTAAAATCTGGCTGCCACAATTAATTAGCTTGTTGCATTTACCTAATGCTAAAACAGAGCTTCCTATTGGATTTATACTATTGATTGCCCTTTCCAGCTTCTTGATTCTGCAGATGATGACAAAATGGCAAGTAGCCAAAAGTTCCCGACTATTGCCATTACAAATCGCTTCAGAAAATGAACATTTACATCTTCGTTGGACAAAATGGAAAACAATCATCGTTAGTATTGTAGGTGTGATCGCTTTACTATTCTTTTTACAAGCCTATATAGCTGGGACAGGAAGCGATCAAGGTGCCTTATTTATTCTACTCGGGACACTACTCGTATGCGGGATTTTACTGTTACTAATCCCCTATCTGTTTACAGTCATCCTTCATCTGGCTTTAAACCCGATTCGAAAGGTACTTGGCAAAGAAGCCTATTTAGCGTGCCAGCAGCTCATGCCACAAGTACGCAAAAATATGCCCGTGGTGCTCAGCATTATTGGGTTAATGGTCATTTTAACCTTTGGCAGCTCATTAATGAAAACCTTACAGCTCAACGACCTTGCCTACACGGAATCACAATACGAAACAGCCGTAAAGATTAATAATGAATTAAATGATCCAACCATCACGCCTGCTATTATAGAGGAAATTGAAGCATTGCCGAGCGTGCAGTATGCGTATGCGCAAAGCAATAATGCGTATATTGCCCTACAACTCGGCGAGGAATGGCTACCAGAGAACTATACAACCATTGATATCAAGAAATTTATGCAATTAAAGAAGTTGCCTCAAATTGAGGGTGGAAATTTGCGGGATGGCCTCATAGTGACAAAGCACTTTGCCGAACGTCATCATTTATCAGTGGGTGATCGTCTAACGATAGGTTCCTATGATTTTGCTGCCCAGCAGGATATGCCAACCGGTGAATTACAAATTATAGGAATTACCGATACACCTATTCAACGTGCTGATATAATCGTTGATTGGTCATCGTTCCTCACGGCGCAGGATCACCCAATCATCGAAGACATTATGGTCGAAACATCTCACCCTGAGCAGGCATTGGCGGAGCTATCATTCTTGGAAGAGCGCTGGCCAGCCCTGAAGTTTACAGATAAAGCGACCATACTAGCGCAATCCAATGAAATGTTCTTCCAGCGCTGGAGCCTATTTGTCGGTGTCTTTGTTATTTTAATAGCTGCCACTGCCCTAGGTGTCCTACAAACATTACTGCATACCATTTATACAAAACGCAGCGACTATGCCATCCAACGATTGATTGGGCTGTCACCAAATGGCTTAATGAAGCTCATACTGACACAAGTCCTATCCTTTGTCCTCTATGGTCTCACAGTCGGCACATTGCTAGGATTAGTTTTAACGAGAATGCTAGGCTTCATTGATGAGGGCTCCCCGATGTCCTATGACTTCTTAACATTAGGCATCACAAGCATCACCCTTCTAGGAGCAACACTCATTGTCTTTACCCTCCAAGGCTACTGGATTAGCCGACAAAAGCTAGCGAATGAAATCGTGGAAATCTAAGTAAAAACAGCCCCTCTCTGGATAGAGGTGGCTGTTTTACTTTTTCTAGGAGCGGGGGACAATCTCGGGGCGAGCGCTTTTGATTCTTCTTTGAGCGGAGTCTTCTCTTCGATGAGCGCTTTTGGTTCTTCTTTGAGCGGAGTTCTCTCTTGAATGAGCGCCTTTACTCCTTTTTGGAGCGGGATTCACTCTTGAATGAGCGCTTTTGTCCCTTTTTGGAGCGGGGTTCTCTCTTGAATGAGCGCCTTTACTCCTTTTTGGAGCGGGGTTCTCTCTTGAATGAGCGCTTTTACTCCTTTTTGGAGCGGAGTTCACTCTTGAATGAGCGCTTCTACCCCTCTTTGGAGCGGAGTTCCTTCTTGAATGAGCACCTTTACTCCTTTTTAGAGCGGAGTTCTCTCTTGAATGAGCGCTTCTACCCCTCTTTGGAGCGAATCTCTCTCTTCAGTGAGCACCCCCACTCCTTTTATAAATGAAACTCTCCCTAAATTTGAAGAAAATCCATCATTTCCTTTATGATAGCTTCTTGATCCCGTCCTAATGTCATGAGATGCTTTGAATTTTCAAAGCCTTTCTTCCGCTTTCTAGATGATTGAACATGCTGATAAATCATTTCTGCGCTTTCTGTATACCATGCATCGTCGCGGTCACCATAGTAGATAGCAATAGGAATGTTGATTTTATCAAGCTGCTGCATCGTTTCTTGGATAAATGTTTGGAATGCGTTCATCGCATCTAATGGCATGTTCTTAAATGGCTCCATTTCCTGTGCGATTTGAAGCGGTGATTTGCCCTCTATCGTTTTATAATTGTAGGCATAGTCTACAATTCTTTGTTTTATTTGCTCTGGTTCCTTATCAAACGGTACCGATAAGACAATGATTTGCACCAGCTTCTCTAATTGGGCAAGCTTCAATGTGAAAATACCACCGATGGAGAGACCGATGACTGAAATCTTTTGATAGCCTTCATCCAATAAAAATTGATGGGCATTCACTACATCCTGCCACCAGTCGTCTACCTGATCGTGTAATAACTGTTCGGGATGAGTGCCATGTCCACGATATAAGGGCGCATAGCAAGTATAGCCTTGTGTATGTAACGCAGTGGCTACTTTCTTCATATCTCTTGTATGACTTGTAAAGGAATGTAAAAGCAATAGGGCATGCTCATTTCCCTGTAAATAAATTTCTTTTGCTGGTAGTATGTTTAGCACCTCATCAAGCCCCTTCTTCCTTCTAACTTAAGCCCCAACAAACAGCACAGCCTGTCCGATTGCAATAAAAAAGGCTTCCTGCTGAATGGGGCTGCTGTCTTCAATTTGTAAAGTAATGTCAAAATGCGTCTCACAGAAAGTCGCTTGCCAACGGGCGATGGGCTGCTCATTCACAGTAAAAACAGACCAGTCCTCCATTTCTTTGTTGAGCTTGATTTGCTGTTCGCCATCGGTAATGACTAAATCGGGAATCATGATTTGCCAGCCATCGTAGGCAATCATATAGTCTTTCCCTGTCACCAAATCCTTGCCACGAAAATGCACGCGTCCACGACGGGATACTTTTTTACACGTAAAAAGAGGCTGACCATTGCGATCATTCGCATCAAATCGAACGAAATAACGATAATCCATCGTCTTATCGAATGCTTTTTTTAGTGCATTGGAATACACGCGTTGAACGGTGGACGATACCTCCCCCGCTTCATTTAAAATAGTAACGGTCTCTGTTGACTCGATGGCTGCTGGTTGCTTGTATGTATAGGTCTTCAATCTATTCGCTCCTTTAAAACAATTGCTTTCTTAAAGCTACCATAAAATAAGCGCCAAATACAAAGGATGTATTTGACACCCCTATTATGATTATTGTGTCGGCTGACGGTTTGAATGGTAGATGGGTTTCATTTTCACCTTTCCTCCTTAGAGTCATTGACCCAAGTAAAAAGTTGCACTTGTATTAATTTTTTTGAACGCAAAAAAAGAGACTACTTCAATGAAAGTAGCCTACTTCATTTTCTATCGATCTAACTTAAAGGTAATTTCTCCGATGCCCAATTCCGAATTGACCTCTAGCACGACATCTGCCTTGTCATAAGCTTCGTTGACATAGACACCGTTGCCTTTAGACACAAGGCCTTCGACATTAGACGAGCCAATGCCTTTTTCCGTCGTTAATTTGACCCCAACCTTTGAAGGTAAAATGACCGTTGTTTGACCGACGCCTGTTTCAATATTCGTTGTGAAGCTCTTTTGCCAATCGCCTCCTAGATTGACCGTTAGATCACCAACACCCGCTTCAATATCGAGTTTTTCCAGCTGAAGTCCTTGTAAATCGAGGTTGGCAAGAGAGGCACCCGTTTCTACAGTCAGATCCATTGGGATGCTGTCATTCAGTTGAATCGCCCATGTGTTTTTAATATTGGAGAGCCCTAGCTTTGTGGCGCCTTTATGCTTGATATCCACTTCTCCTGTATCGCCGTGTACAGCATAGTCTACCTGTGGGGCTAGCTTTTTTAAATTATATTCTGCATTGCCCTCAACCCATTCCTTTGCACCGCTCGATACATTCATTTCCCCGACACCTAAATCAATGTCTACCTCTAATGCTTTCGCTTTATCTTTTTCCACCAAGATGGCTTCCTCTCGCATCTTGCTTGGCATAACGGAAAAGCATCCCGATAACACCAATGCTGACGTCCCCATCACGACACCTAAACCAACTAATTTTTTCAACATTATTTCCTCCCGCCATTTAATCTACCAATAATTACATTATATAGGAGTAAGGAAATTAAAATACGACCCTACGCTTGAAATTCATCTAAGACCTGAGACGTAGAGATGGCTAGTCATTCTCCTCCAGCAAAGCCTTTAAATTAGCGAGAGAGGCATCATAGCCTGGCGAATTAAAGCTCACCGTTGTGCCATTGCCCTGCTCGGCTAGCGTAATAGCGATCAATGTTTCAGGAACTTCTAAATAAAAGGAAAATTCCTCATTTTTCTTCACTTGCTGAATCGTTAGCTGCATCGGCAGTTTTTCAGATAGCTGATTATGCGCATTTGGCATTAAGGTAAATGTCATCTTTTCCCCAACAGCTAGTATGGGAATGTCCCATGTGGAGCCTGGTACGTACCATTGGGAGAGGGATTGCTCCTCCGTAATCGCTTGCCATACTTTATCAATTTCTGTATCAATCCAAATCGAACTGGTCATTCGCAGCAACCTCCATTTCCTCTTTTCCCTTATTTTATCGAACTTTCAGGAGTTAGACTACTTTGGGTTGTTCGATATAAGTGAAAAGCCCCGAGTAATACCATGACAGCGATGAGATCCAAAGCGAGCTGATAACTGGAAAAAACAGCAACCAATAAGCCATAAACTGTTGGTGCCAAGACAATAAAGAACTGATTAATCGTTAACGCTGCACTAACAGTCAGCCCAACAGCTTGAGAATCCGATTGCTCGGTGACACAAGTGATATATAAGGAGTACCAGCCAAGTGCTAAAAAACCAAACACACCGCAAAAAATAATCATCAAGCCCTGGCTATGTATGACAAAGGGCAGACAGCCAATCATCAGAAATGTAGCGACCATGACGAACACTAATAATGGCTCTCGCCTTTGAGCGAAATAGTGATCACTCATCCAAGCAAGCACAATCCTCCCAAGCATCCCACCAAGTAAAATCAGACTTAAATAGCGCCCTGCCTCCGTTAATGAATAACCACCCTCTTGATGTAAATAGCTCATAAAGTGAGCAATGATAATCATTTGCAGGGACATCATGACCATGCCAACAAAAAATAAAGGATAAAGCGCTCGATTGTGCCGAATTGCACGCAGCTTCTCTTTAAAAGGAATGGGAGCTGCCGCAGCGCTTACATGCTGTTTTGGTTCTTTGTACAGCAATAAAAATAATAGTCCCCCACCAATCGCCATCAAGCCCTGTGTTAAATGGACAGAGGAAAGATGATGATGTTGATACAAATAAGTCAGCACAGTTGAAGCCAATGCACCGCCAATTGGAATACCTGTCTGGCGAATCCCAATAGCAAGTCCTCGATGCTTGTCAGGAAACCATTTCACTATAGCTGTACTGCCACCCGTTTGTGCACTGCCATACCATATCCCCACAACTATTAATACGAGTAGCAATGTCGTATAATGATTCACAGGTATGAGCAATAAGGCTGACAGGCCCAGAATAATTGAACCCCATCCAATAATCTGCTTCTCTCCCTTTTTATCCATGAGATAGCCGAATAGCAGCATGGAGAAAATCGGTCCAATATTGACGGCTGAAACAATCAGTCCTGTTTGGAAGGACGTTAAGTGCCATTCCATTTGATAAAAAGAGGCAACTGGCCCCATCCCGTAGGTCACAAAGGTTGCCGCTGTCTGCGAAAGTGTAGCCACAAGTAAAATGACCCATCGATAATATGTATGCATAATAACCCTCCATCAGGTTTATACCGCTTTGCAGTATACCTTTTCGTTACCTAGAGTTTACGTGGACAGCTAGCGTACGTAAAATGGAGGAAAATGATAGCCGCTATCAAAAAATTCTATAGGTGTGTGAGGAACAACATGAACATTGAAGAAATTGCCTTAAAAATGGAGCTTCTAGAGAGGCAAAACTTGAGTAAATCGGCTGAAATCACCAATTACACACAATCTGCCTTAACAGCAAAGGTGAAAAAAATGGAGCGTGAAATTGGGCAGGAGGTCTTTAAACGAACGCCTCAAGGCTTAAAGCTGACAGAGGTAGGTGATCATTATTTACAATTTTTAAAGAAAGTTGCTCAAAATTATGAGGATTTTTTACATAGCATCGGCCCTACGCAAACGCACATTCATGTGGGTACATCTCATACAACCATTAAAATCTATGGTCCATCCATCATGAACGCGCTACAAGCCAGTCAAAGTCCGATTGATGTAGATTTCACAGTAGAATCGAGTACGTCCTTAAATCATAAAGTCCATCTGGCGGAAATAGATTGTGCATTGACAAGTAATCCAATCAAGCATTATAGCGATTTACACTATGATGTCATCGCCACTGAAACATTCGAAGTCATCTCAAGCTCTGCTCATATCATTGACTTTGACCAACGGACACCAGTCACATTGCTTGTGTTAAGTAAGGGCTGCATGTATACCCATGCATTAGCACAATGGCTCACCGAGAAGCAGGTTCCTTTTACGATGAAAGAAATTAAATCCGTTAGTAGTATTCTCGATTTTCTTGAAATCGAGCATACATTGGCTGTATTAAATACGAAATTACTAGCACTCTATCCTTGCCCTGACCTTTATTTTTATGAATTAGACAACCTCCATCATATTATTGAAACGGTTTTTATTCATAAAAAAGATGATGGCAAGCAGCCCTTCATCCTGCAATTAAAGCAGGTCATTGAATCTTTGCTTGAACAGAATTAGTTGCAGGATGATGTTTTGTGCTAATATTCTAAAAACCCTATATTATTCATGTCGACTGCACTATAATAGGTTTGTCATTATTAATCTTGTAAAAGTATAGGAGTACATCATGTTTTATTACATCTCGTTATTTTTTGCAGTATTTGCGTTATCCACTTCAGCTATTTTTGTTAAGCTCGCTGATGCACCACCAGCGATTACAGCCTTTTATCGACTATTTTTTGCGATGCTGGTGCTTCTACCGTTTTTATTAGCTCAGAAGGGCTTGCGGCAGGAGCTTGCTAGCCTCTCGAAAAAGCAGTGGGGACTTGGCATTTTATCAGGCTTATTTTTGTCCTGTCATTATGTTTTATGGTTTGAATCATTAAACTACACATCCGTGGCTAGTTCAACCGTCATTGTGACACTACAGCCACTATTCTCTTTAGTAGGTAGCTATTTCTTATTTAAAGAACGGTTTTCAAAAGGTGCAATTTTGGGCTGTTTCGTAGCGATTATCGGCTGCTTCATCATTGGCTGGCAAGATTTCCAGATCAGTGGACAAGCCCTTTATGGTGATATTTTAGCCTTTATTGCGGCAGGGATTATTACAGCCTACTTTTTTATCGGGCAATCTGTACGCAAGGATTTATCACTCATTCCCTATTCCATTATCGGCTATGGTAGTAGCTCGATCTTTTTAGCCGTTTATGCCCTCTTGATGAAAGAATCATTTTTCGATTATTCAGCCTCCACATGGTGGTCCCTTGTAGGGCTGGCTGTCATTGCGACGATTTTCGGGCAAACCATTTTTAATTGGCTATTGAAATGGTTAAGTACAACCGTGATTTCCATGAGTATTTTAGGCGAAACGATCGGCACCTGTATATTAGCTTATTTTATTTTAGATGAGATGATTTCCGTTCAACAAGGCGTAGGGATTATGGTCATTTTACTAGGACTTGCCCTGTTCTTACTACAGCAACGAAAATCAGTTTAAATGGAAAAACAACGGCAAAAACTGCCGTTGTTTTTTATTGATGCGTAAAGCAGAAGACGGTGCCATCCCTGTTTGATTGTAAAGAGGCTTCGATGTTCAGCGTTTGCGCAATATCCTGTATGATTTTCAGCCCAAGTCCATCGTGGTCATCGTCAGGATGAAAGCCGATGCCATCATCACACATCGTAAGCTGTCCGTTTTTAATCGTCACCACTAGCTTGGTTGCTTGGGCATGCTTTAATGTATTTTGAAACACATTATCCAATAAACGCTGTAGCCATAATTCATTGCTAAGCCAAGTTGCTTGTGAATCATCATGCTGAAAACTTAGAGTAATGTTCTGCATGCGATATAAATACTGCCACTTCTTCATCATCATTTCTAACAATGGCACAAGCTGAACCTCCTCCTGCATGACATAGGACTGTTCACTCGTATCAAAGGACTGTAACTGAAAGGCATTCGTTAAATTCGTGATATATTGAATTTGTGCATTTAAGGATTCCACCAATTTCGGCTGTCCCTGTAATTGATCCTCTAGATAAAACAGCTGTAAACGAATGGCCGTCAATGGCGTATGGATGTCATGTCGCAACTTTTGTAGCAACTCTTTCTGAAGCTCCTGCTGTTGTGCTAGCTCTAATTCCCTGTAAGTTGTACGCTCAATTAAGAGATTGACAGATTGGCTAAGCTGCCCGATTTCATCCTCACTGCTTACGGTTAACGTATCAGGTATCCGCTCATTACTCGCTAATTCTCGAATTGTTTTATTGAGTAATGTAATTTTGGATAATAAAGAATGTATAGATTTGGAAAATAGCCATGCGAGCAATCCTAAAGCTAACACAAACGTAAGCAACATAACGGGATAGGCAAAGGACTCATGAAACGGGATGCCACCATTCTTCATTTTAAAGGCCTTGTCATACAGAATAGACATGGCCACACTAATGCCTAATAGCACAATGGGCACACTCACAATCGCTACTAATAATAAAGTGCGGTATTTGGTTTTTAAGGTCATTTTCTAGTATAGGTATTCAAACGATACCCTTCTCCATAAATATTTTGCACAATATTGCCTGCTGGGTCCTGTAGCTTTGTTCGAATTTTTTTAATATGGACATTCAAAATATTATGATTGCGTTCATCGAGCGGCCAAAGATAATCGAAGAAATGATCCTTTGTTAATACTCTGTCTCGATTGTCGAATAAATAAAAGAAAATTTTTCGCTCGATCGCTGTCAGGGCAATTTCATTATGGATACTTTGATGAAACACTTGACGGCGCTCCCCATCAATAAATAAATGCTGAATTTGCGTAAATGTACCATATTGCTGTGCCAGCATTTTTTGCATTCTTAGCAACAGCTCTCGCGGATCAAATGGCTTTGTCAGATAATCCTCTCCGACCATCAACCCTTCTAGCTTACTGTCAATATCATTACGTGCCGATAAAAAAATAATCGGAATATTTAAGCCTAATCGTTTAATGTTTTTGCTTAATTGATAGCCATCCTCTCCTGGCAGCATAATATCCATAATGACTAAATCCACCTGCCGAATCAGTGCCATCATATCTTTGCCATCCGTTTTCCAGATCGCTTCATAACCTTCTCGCTGCACTATTTTTTGCAGCAAATCACCAATCATGTGATCGTCTTCTACAATTAAAATCCTAAATCCCTTCATCTGATCGACCTTTCTGTTTTCATAAATGCCAGCGCTAGTTGATAGATTTCCTCGGGCTGATAAAGATATATACTATGTGTGCCGCTGACCTCTTTCACCTGTGCATAGGTGAATTGCTTCGCAAAATCTGCATAATCCTGCCGATTTTGCGTCGTATATTTCGAATGTTTATTATCTTCCGCAATGGCATCAATCAGTAAGATAGGGGTGGCTTGTGGCTTTGGAAGCTGTTCTGATTGTAAACTATTTTCATAGACCTGTAACAGCTCATTTTGCATAGCCTCATTAAAAAATTGCTTAAAGGACAACGCCTGATAGATTGCCTTTTCCTGTGCCGTTAAAAAAGACATGTTCAATACTTGCGGATTATAGACCTGAGATGGCATAAGTCGATGTACGCCTAGCTTCGTAGCGAGGTGCATTCCCCTCACCATCCAACGATCGACCGTCCCCATTTTATGCTTTACATATTGACTAGGTAAGCCAATGTCCAGCGCAATGATGCCCTTTACTTCATCGGGGTATTTTTGTGCCCAGTAAATCGCCTCTAGCCCTGAAATGGAATGTGGCACGAGGACATAGGGTGGCTCAAGTCCACTTTGCTGAAGTGCCTGTCGTGTTTGCGCTAAAATGGTATCGATACCTCTATCATCATGGGCTACGTCGCTATAGCCATAGCCAGCTCGATCGACTACTGCAATTTGATTATGCTGTGAAAACTTACGATACAGCCCTTTTAGCTCATATACAGGTGCTGCAATGCCTGAGCCTGCCATAAAGACATATGTATCGTCGCCAGTCCCCTCGTGATAAACATGGATGTTTTGACCATCTACATTGTTTAATGTGCCGTTAGGTTGTAAAATAGCTGACTCCTTCTGTACTAAACTATAGTGGTAGATACAAACTATCACCATTCCAAGCACGATGAATGCCCCCATGCAGACAACCATTTTCTTCAATTTCTTTTTCATACGTATCTCCTTTTCTATTAATACTTGCAAGGATACACGTTAAAAATAAATTTCTACTAAATTTTTGGAGAAAATAGATAAATTTCATACAAAAAAGCTACCTACTAATAGGCAGCTTTCTTGAAATTAAGCATCTGGATAGGTTTTTTGTACAAAATCGATCGTTTGTTGTATAAGGGCTTTTAAGATGTCTTCATCCACATCATCCAGCTTGTTAATATAAACGCAGGCTTTCCCTGTTGTGTGCTTGCCAAATTGCTGTAATAGCTGTTCCCGCTCATCACCTGGGGCAAAATATAAGCTAATTTTCGCTTTGCGAGGGGAGTAGCCAACAAGTGGTGCATCACCTTCATGGCCTGTTTGATATTTGTAATGATATTTACCAAAGCCGATAATGCTTGGTCCCCACATTTTGGCTTCATGGCCTGATACCTCTGTAAAAATGTCCAATAATCGGTAGGCGTCTTCTCGCTTTTTTGGATGGTCTACACTTTCAATAAATTCAATGACACTTACATCGGTTTCTTTGGTCTTTAATTCATACATGTCAATCCCTCGCCTTCTGGAAGATGTATCTTTATTATTCCCTATTCTACCTGCTCTAACAATAGTTTTTGTTGAAGATGACGATAAATGCCCTGCTGCTGCATCAGCTCTTGATGATTACCCTGCTCAACAATTTCTCCCTGCTGAATCACGAGGATTTGATCGGCATTCTCGATTGTTTTCAGACGATGGGCAATAACAAAGCTTGTGCGTCCCTGCATTAAATGCTGTAAGCCTTTTTGAATATCGACCTCTGTTTGCGTATCCACACTTGATGTGGCTTCATCCAAAATTAAAATATCAGCATTCTCTAAAATGGCACGGGCAATCGCAATAAGCTGACGCTGCCCCTGACTTAAATTGGCTCCTCCTGCCTGCACGAGTGAATCGTATTGAGCTGGTAAATATTTAATAAAATGATGCGCATTCGCAATTTTTGCCGCTTCCACAACCTCTTCATCTGTCGCATCTAGCTTCCCAAAGCGAATATTTTCACGAATGGTACCAGAGAACAAATACGTGTCCTGTAATACCACGCCGACTCTTTGACGAATCGTCGCCATTTGATAATGTTCGATATGATGCCCATCAATCAAAATTTCACCTTGATCGACGTCATAAAAACGTGTTAGTAAATTGATAATCGTCGTTTTGCCTGAGCCTGTTGGGCCAACAAGAGCAATGGTCTCTCCTGCCTTGGCATGGAAGTCAATGTTTTTTAACACAGGCTTGTTTGGCTCATAGCTAAATGACACTTGCTTGAAAACAACATCCCCTTTGAGCGTTGCCACCTTGATGGCATCCGGTTGATCTGCCACCTCTGAAGGTTCATCTAGTATTTCAAAAACACGCTCTGCCCCAGCAATAGCAGATTGGAAGGTGTTTAATAGATTGGATAGCTGATTAAGCGGACGGAAAAATTGCCGTGTATAGGTCACAAAGGCGGCAATAATCCCAACCGTAACAATACTCTTTACTGCTAAAAGAGCACCCGTTCCGATGACGACAGCAAGGCCTAAGTTATTCATAAAGTTATTAATCGGTCCTAGTAAGCCCGAGGTAATTTCTGCTCGTTGGGCGGAGTTTCGTAGATTTTCGTTTTGCTGATGGAACGTATCAATCGTTTGCTGCTCCTTGCCAAACAGCGTAAGTACCTCCGCTCCTGTAATCATTTCCTCAATATAGCCGTTCAGCTTCCCAAGATCTCGTTGTCGTGCTGCATAATTTTTACTGCTGCGTTGAATGATTTGCTTGGTTGTGAAAACGATCAGCGGAATAATAATCAAAGTCACAATCGCTAATTGCCAGCTTAATGTAAACATCGCGATGCTGACACCAACGACAGTTAAAATGGACGACACAATTTGCGTAACACTTTGTGCGAGTGCGGTATTTAAATTATCGATATCATTGGTCACACGACTCATTAAATCCCCAAGTGCACGCTGATCAAAGAAGCGTAATGTCAGCGTTTGAAGTTTTTGAAATAATTCGAGACGCAATGTCCGAATGGTTTTCATTGCCACATGAATCATGACATAGGTTTGCAGCCATGTCAGAATAGAGGCTACCGTAAAAATAACGGCCAACAGGATGCCTAAACGAATCGTTCCGTCGATATCCTTTTTCATAATATAATCATCAATAATATGCCCAATCATATAGGGCCCTGCAAGACTTAAAAAGGTCGAAGCGATGACAAAAAAGATAGAGAAAAACAGCCCTACTTTTTGCTGCTTGACATAATGCCATACACGTGACAATGTCTCCCTTTGATTTTTCGCCTTCTCAGCTGGTCCTCCCATACGCGGTCCACGTCCAAAATTCATTTGCTTTGGTTGACTTTGACTCATCCTTGTTCACCAGCCTTTTGCTGTGACGCGTAAATTGCTTGGTAATGCGCATTTGATTGTAGAAGCTGCTGATGGGTTCCTTGCCCAACAATGTCGCCATCCTCTAGTACCAAAATAACATCTGCCTGCTGAATAGAGGCAATTTTCGACGCTACGATGAAGGTCGTTGTGTCTTGATAATGTGTGGCAATGGCCTGCTGCACATGTTGTTCCGACGCACTATCGAGCGCTGACGTTGTATCATCCATCACTAAAATGGCAGGCTTTCGAATAAACGCACGACTTAAAGCAAGCCGCTGTTTTTGCCCACCAGATAGATTCGTTGCACCCTGTGACAATTCATGTGCTAAGCCCTTATCAAGCCGCTCCACAAATTCACGGGCACATGCCGCCTCTAATGCCTGCTGCATGTCCTCGGCTGTCGCATCATCCTTGCCGAGTCGAATATTTTTTTCAATCGGCCCAGAGAACAATAACGCTTTTTGTGAGGTAAAACCAATATGCGCACGTAAGGTTGCGAGCGCATACGATTGTAGCGGTTTGCCGTCTATACGGATTTCCCCACCAGTAGGATCAAATAAGCGAGGTAATAGCTTCACAAGCGTCGATTTACCACTTCCTGTTTTCCCAATAATGCCAACCGTTTGCCCTGGCTTCACAGAAAATGAAATCTTTTTGAGAACATCCTCAGCTGTCTCATAGTAACGATAGCTCACCTGATCAAAGTCAATGGCTCCTTTTATTGGATCTGTCAGCGCATGTTCCGCTTCCTTGACAGCAATGTCTTTATTTAACACGTCCACAATGCGTTCTCCCGAAGGCAAGGCCCGCGCAATTTGCATCAACACCATACTAGAGGACATTAGTCCATTTAAAATAATCGTTAAGTAATTAATAAACGCAAGAATGACACCAACTTGCAACGTCCCCACCTCTACCTTAATAGCTCCTAGCCAAAGCGCCGCTACAATCCCTAGATTGACAACAAACATCGTAAAGGGCACAAGCACGCCGACAATTTGCTCAGCTGTAATGAAACGTTTTGTCAACGCCTCATTTAATTCGCCAAACTGTGCCACCTGCTGTGTCTCACGACGAAAGGCTTTGACGACACGAATACCCGCCAAATTTTCCTGTAGCTTCGTATTGACGGCATCAATGGCCTCCTGAACACGACGATATAGGACGCCCGAATACTTCGTGAAAAAATACATCGCAATAATCAATAAGGGCACGATAATCAGAAGTATAGAAAACAGCTCACGTGCTGTGACAAACACAATAATCACTGCGCCAATAAAGAGCAACGGCCCACGCACAAAAATACGCAGCGTCATCATAAAGGCACGCTGAATACTTTCCACATCACTCGTTAAAATCGTAATCAGCTTCCCCGTCGTAAACGCATCTCGCTCCTTAGCCGAGTACGTCATCATCTTCTCATAAAGAGCCTGCCGAACATCCGACGCAAAATGAATCGCTGCCTTCGAACTATAATACGAACAACCAACCCCACCGATCAGTCCGAGCACTGCACTGCCAAGCATCCACACAAACATATTCAATACATAGCGATTATCCCCATTGGCAATCCCCGTATCAATCATATGTTGCATAATGGTCGGCTGAATTAAATCCATCGTCACCTCCAGCACCATCAAAAGCGGTGCAATCAAAGTGAAAAATTTATAAGGCCCCAAATACTGCCCTAACTGTTTAACTGCCTGCATACATTCGTCTCCGTTCTATTTAAATCCCATTCGTTCCTCATTATAACTGAAAATCATTCCCATTTGGCAAATAATTTTTCGGGTCTCGTAATATTCTGGACTGGATTGGTTGGGGGAGATTCATGAGGAGGAAAGTTCTAATTTATAAGCGGCTTTTGGAGGGGGTGACTCTTTTATTGAGCGGGGTTCTCACATTTTGGAGCGGGTTTACCTTTCTTAGGAGCGGCTTCCTCATACTTTGGAGCGGCTTTCATTTACTTTGGAGCGGGTCTTCCCTCATTATGAGCAGCTTCCTCACATTTTGGAGCGGGGTTTACCTTCTTAGGAGCGGCTTCCTCACATTTTGGAGCGGGTTTTCCCTTCTTAGGAGCGGCTTCCTCTCACTTTGGAGCGGGGTCACTCTCCTTAGGAGCGACTTCCTCTCACTTTAGAGCGGGTTTTCCCTTCTTAGGAGCAGCTTCCTCTCACTTTGGAGCGGGCTCTCCCTCCTTATGAGCAGCTTCCTCTCACTTTGGAGCGGATTTTCTCTTCTTAGGAGCAGCTTCCTCTCACTTTGGAGCGGGTTTTCACTTTTTAGGAGCGGCTTCCTCTCACTTTGGAGCGGGTTTTCCCTCCTTATGAGCGGTTTCCTCTCACTTTGGAGCGGGTTCTCCCTTCTTAGGAGCGGCTTCCTCTCACTTTGGAGCGGCTTCCTCTCACTTTGGAGCGGCTTCCTCTCACTTTGGAGCGGGTTTTCACTTTTTTGGAGCGGCCTCCTCTCACTTTAGAGCGGGGTTACTCTCCTTAGGAGCGGCTTCCTCTCACTTTGGAGCGGCCTCCACCCACTTTAGAGCGGGTCACTCTCCTTAGAAGCAGCTTCCCCACACTTACTAGCGGGCTCTCCCTCCTTAGGAGCAGCTTCCTCTCACTTTGGAGCGGGGTTTCCCTCCTTATGAGCGACTTCCTCTCATTTCAGAGCGGGTTTTCTCTTCTTAGGAGCGGCCCCCACTCACTTTAGAGCGGGGTCACTCTCCTTATGAGCGGTTCCCTCACTTTTTGGAGCGGGTTCTCCCTTCTTAAGAGCGGCTTCCTCTCACTTTGGAGCAAGTTTTCCCTCATTATGAGCGACTTCCTCTCATTCCAGAGCGGGCTCTCCCTTCTTAAGAGCGGCTCCCTCACATTTTAGAGCGGGTCTTCCCTCCTTATGAGCAGCTTCCTCACATTTCAGAGCGGGGTCACTCCTTTGACAAGCGACCACCAGCTACTTTAGATTCAAAGTCACCCGTCTAATGAGCAACACACCTCCAGAGCAAGAATACTATCGACTTAAAATAACCCTTGCTCCGGATTATCTGGCCATGTTCCAAGAAAGGCTCATTTGCTCAAAACAAGCCTTATCACTTTACAGAAATGCGTAGTTTCTCAAAGTTTCGCAGGAAGAGTTTTTGCGCCTGCTGCTCATGAGCAGGATCGATGCCTAGCAAAATGACCGTACAGGGTCCTGCTGATTTTGTACCATCAAGGGAGCTTTCAACTCGTTGCTCTCCAAACAGACGGGCAAATTCTCCTTGTAGCCCCTTTGATCCGACAGGCCATACTTGCTGAACAATTTCCGTCTGCCATGCCTGAAAAATCGGCAGCAACTGTGCCACATCTTCAGGCTGTGCCAACACTTCTTCGCCAACAAGCGGCAGGCCATAGGTGTACCAGCTAAGCTGTTCATGGTCAAATACTCGACGCTGCTGGATTTCTCCAAGCATCGTAACAGCTAAGCCTGACTGCAATGTGGACATATTGGATTCCGTACTCCCTGCAATCGTTGGGCATGTAACACCTGCCTCTGCAAAGACTTGCTGTATGCCTTTTTCATAGCGTGACCATGCGGCATCTCCAGAAAAATTCGCAAGTAGAACTTGGACAGGTAGTGCCTGTGCAGCAAGCTGTTCTAAAAAGGTCACACGGGCTGTCATGTAGGCTGTTAATTGGTCAGGTGCCGACACAACATCTTGTGGTTTTTGGCCAATGGCTGCGGCATTATCCATGGTCGCAATGAATGCCCCTACTTTCATCGCATTTCTCACTGTACACGACCTGCCTTACGCACAAAAACCTTTGATAGGACGGGCATTACTACCGCAACAATAATTAAATTGATCACCGTTGCCATTAAAATACTCCCTAAAGCACCCCAGAAAAATGCTGGACTAATCATAAAATAAAACGGTAGTGGCGCTACAACACCGTTTAATACTAAGGCAACTGGCCATTTCCAAAAGTGCATGCCTTTTTTATGCATCAAGCCGAAGACCCATACGACAATCCACATTTCTACCGCAATAATAATATGTAATGGTCCTAGGGGGAAACCAGACGTTAATGCCGTAATAAAATGGCCGATCAATCCAGCAACCCCTGCTAAGATTGGGGATAGGAAGACAACCCCTAAAAAGGCAGGAGCCGAATCCAATGCAGCCGTTGAAATAAATGTTGGTACCTTAATCATTGCTCCCACTGCACAGATGGCCGCTACCATGGCCGTCAAAATCCATTTCCTTAATTTTTGTCGTTCCATACCTTTCCCTCTTTTCGGTTGAATTCTACTTTATTTTAATTGCTCAGCCATTCCATACCAAATCCGTACAACCTGCTCTGCTTCCTTGAACAAAGCTTGGTATAGACGACCACATGTATCTCGTAGCTGTCGGGCTTGTTTTTCCATTGGCACAACCCCACGCCCCATATCCGTCACAATAAGCGCGAGTGTACAATGCTGTTCAAGCTCTTGTAATGTGACTAGCACCTTTTGTACGATTTGTTCATCTTCCTCCAAGTTTTGTGTCACAAGCCATTTTTCTAAGTTCTTCAGGACAAGGACATCACAGGCTGGTGCCACCTCAGGTAGTTCGCCATCCATCATGTCCACCTGTTGCTGTTCATACAAGCGTCTCACATAGTCGGTTTTGCCGTTATAGGCACCTCCGATAAAGACATGCATCGTGCTCCCTCCTCCCAAGCCTTTTTAGTAAATGTTAAAACAAATTGTTTGTCATGTGGCACCTGATAGGACCAAAAGGGCTGTTCTGTTGGCGCGAACGCAACAAGTAAGGCACGAATGACTCCGCCATGAACCACTAAATAATAGCTATCCTCATTTTTCGGTAGATAGTGAAATCCATCTACAACACGTGCCACAAAGTCGTCGAATGCCTCTCCCTGTGGTGGGGGCGTGTGGTTTGGATCATCTATCCACGCCCGATATTGAGCATTCATTTTTAATTCCTCATAGGTTTTTCCTTCGAAAGCACCAAAATTCGTCTCCCGAAGGCGTGCCTCCGCCTGATAGCTAGCATTGGGAAAATAATGAGCTGCCGTTTGTCGACAGCGTTGTAGATCGCTGCCATATACCTTTTTGACATTAGTATCTATCACAGCAAGCTTCGGTGGATCGGCTAATGGTGCGTCGGTCCAACCTAGATAACGTTTTTCAAGATTCTCTTTTGTTGGCGCATGCCGCATTAAGCACACAGTAACAATGTCACCCATAGCACAACCTCCATCCCTTCAATTGATGCACCCAGTAAATCGCCTGATACCCCGCCAAAATTGCGCAACGTAAATTGTCGAAAAATAAAAAGCGCAATGGCTAAAACGATGACTAATACAAGGGGCAGTAAAGAGAACTGGGTGAAGGTGAAAACAACCCCCATCGCCAATACAAGCGATAACAGCATGATAACTTTCAATCGATTAGCGTTTATATGAGACTTTAAAAAATAGGCAAGACCTTTTTCCTTCGAGCAATGGAGTGACATGAAATAAAAGCTCATGCCGACCCTTGTTAAAAAAGGAACGAATAGCACCATCCACAAGGCGAACTTCTGCTGCACAAAAAGCTCATGGAGAATAACAAACTTCCCCATTAATAAAAACACCACAGACAATACCCCGAACGCTCCCACACGAGGGTCATCTAAAATCTCCAATCGTTTCTCTCGGTCTCGATAGGAAAAATAAGCATCGCCCATATCAATAAAGCCATCCAAATGCAAACCACCTGTCCATAAGGCAAATAGCCCTATCACAATAAAAGCTAGCATGACTTCACTGCTTGCTGTCCACTGCATAAGACTATAGAGCACGGCTGCCACCGTCGTCCCCATCAAAGCGCCTATCCATGGTAAGCAAGCGAACATGCCTGTGATGGTGGATCTTGTTAATGGTAGCTCTTTATGTACTGGCAAAACCGTAAAAAATTGAAATGCCAGTAGCAGGCTATGCCAAAAATTTTTCATCGTCTTGCCTTCCTTCTTGATTATTTCCATCTCTTCACAATGCCATAGTTCATTTCATAGGCCTCCTGTGCCATTGCAACGAACCATTGATGGAATTGTCCGAGCGTTCGTCGATATAATTCTACCTCATCACTAGTATAAGGTGGCTCATCAAACAGTTCATTGGATACAACAAAAAAAGTCACGTCCTTCTTCAGTAGTGACTGGATAGCCTGCTTGACGACCTGCAGCTTATTAGCTAAACAACCAGGCTGCTGTAAACAGGGTGTCCCCTTGTCATAGCCTTCGTAAAAAGCATTGGTCAGCCAAGTTGTAACACAATCCCACAGCACCACATCTCCATCCTGGAGTGTCTCAAATACGTCAGAAATCGCATAGGGAGCCTCCACTGTCAGCCATTGAACAGGCTGTGCCTGGCGATCTGCCTGATGACGTAAGATTCTTTTTTCCATTTCACTATCTAAGGCAATGCCAGAAGCCAAATAGAGCAAGCGTTTCGCTGTACTCGACTGCGCCTCGTAATGCTGAAGCGCTGTTTGCTCAGCAAAATGGGATTTACCACTTCGAACACCACCTGTAATAAAAATGAGTGGCATGTGGGACACCTCCTATTGTAAATGATGTAGATTGCCAATATCCTTCACAAGCCATTGTTGACCTTGCCGTTCAATCACGGTGACACTTGTCCCATGAATGTATGGGGCCGCCCACAGCTCACTGATGCTACGCTGTAAAATAGCGTTGATGATGCATTTTATCGTTACGGCGTGGGAGACAATGAGAATTGTTTCATTCTGATGTTGTGCTGCTATTTTTTTTAAGGTAAACATCGCTCTTTCTGTCACAGCTCCAAAGCTTTCTGTATGGCTTGCCACAAACTGTGCAGGGTAGTTCGTATATAGCTCATAATCAAGCTTATGTGTCGCCAGTATGTCCTCGATTGTCTGCCCCTGCCATTTCCCTAAATAGATCTCCCGTAAATCATCTTCATAGGCAATAGGCAGCTTGCGCTCAGTCGTCAAAATGTCCATCGTCTCTCTTGCACGACCACTTGAACTACAATAAGCAGCGGTAAAAGGAATCTGTTGCAGTTGCTTGTGAAGTTTTTCAGCCGCTGCTCTACCATTTTCCGTTAATGAAGAGTCCAGCCATCCCTGTAGTCGATGCTCCTGATTCCATTGTGTTTCCCCATGTCTTACTAGATAAAAAGTTGTCACTTTTCTCTCCCCTTATTTGCATTAAACCAAGCTTGTAGACAATTATGTAAAGAAGTCATGGCCGCCATATCTTTTATACCAATACGGAACCATTCACCCTGTAAACCTTGAAAATTTTTCGTATGACGCAGGACAACACCCTGTGCTAAGCAGTAGGTGAAAAAGGCGTCCGCTTGCTGTGTTTTTGGTAATGAGAAGCACACATAATTCGTGACACTGTTGGTTACTTGGCAGCCGTTTTCTTGTAAATAACGATGCAGCCATTCTCTTTGCGCTGTCGCATAGCTAATTGCCTGCTGACAATAGCGCTGTTCATCTAAACAGCTTGCCCCAATGACAAGGGCAAAGGCGTTTAAATTCCAATGTGGCAGCATGTCCTTTAAGGCGCTCACTATAGAAGCATGTGCGACCAAATAGCCAAGTCGTAAACCTGGAATCGCATACATTTTAGTCATCGAACGAACGACAATAACATGCGGGTTTTGTGCACTAAACTGAATCAGCGAATGCGCCTCATCTACCCAATCCATAAAGGCTTCATCGATAACAAGCTCACAGTGAACAGCTGCGCCGTGTGCTATTAAGGCAAGTAAATCTTCCTTTTTCGGCAGGACACCAGTCGGATTATTAGGTGTACAAAGATAAACAGCATCTGCCTTCACCATTTCCTGTTTTAGCTGCTCTAATGGCAATGTGTAATCGATAAAATCCGTCACGACAATGGGAACGATAGTAGCACCTGCAGCACACAATGTTCGCTCATATTCTGAAAAAGTCGGATGCACAATGATGACACGCTTATTGGCATAGCGTCTTGCTAGCACACTAAAAAGCTCGGAAGCCCCATTGCCTAGTAAAATCGTATTCTTCGCTACTTGATGAAAAGCAGCGACCTTCGTTAAAAAAGGCTCCCCATCTGGATCGGGATAGCGTTGAATCAGCGGATAAAATGTGCGCCAACGTGCCTCCACAAAGGATGGTGGCCCTGCCGCATTGACATTTTCGCTGAAATCATACACCACCTCTGGCATCGTTAAGCCTAATTGCTGATATACATTGTGCGGATTTGCTCCGTGATTAGGTAACTGCATAAATTAACACCTCCACTGCTAGCATAACAAGCGTAAAGAGAATTGTGGCAATACGCATATGAATAATGGACGTTGCAATATGCTCCTTCGTTAATGGAACTAATTTTTCGCCCATAATCGCTCGATGAGAGACAACGCCCTGATACGTATTTTTCCCACCCAGTTGTACACCAAGCTGCACAGCCGTCGCTGCCTCTAAATAGCCACTGTTTGGACTTGGATGCTTCTTCGCGTCCTGTGCCCAACACTTTAAACGCTTGCCAAGCGAACGATCTGTTTCATTTTTCGTACCCAGCACGATCAGTAAGCCTGTGATACGACTTGGAATAAAATTCAGTACATCATCCAGCTTGGCTGAAAACATACCAAAGTCTTTGTATTGCTCATTTTTATAGCCAACCATCGAATCCAATGTATTGACAGCCTTATAGCCCCATAATCCAATGGCTCCAAATAAAAAGGCATAAAAGAGTGGAGCTGTCACCCCATCACTTGTATTCTCAGAAACTGTTTCTACCACGCCACGCACAATTTCGTCCTCACCCAGTTTATCTGTATCACGTCCGACAATCCATGACAGCTTAACACGGGCTTCGGCAAAATCTCCTTTGACAAGGGGTTCATAGACAGCCATCGCCGCCTCCTTCAAGCTACGCTGTGCCAGTCCAACGCCAATCAGAAGTCCTTCTACTAAGATGCCAAAAATAATACTCACCTGATAGCTTAGCAGTAAAATCAGTGTCACCACAAACATGGTCGTGCCAACAACAGCAAGTGCCATCACTGTTCCGCGTAGTTTGCGCCATTTGCCCTTATTCCATAAAGCTGTTTGCGATTGAATCAAGTGTCCAATCCAGCGTACAGGGTGAGGAAGCTTTGGAGGGTCCCCTACTACTAAATCAAAAATAAGCCCTATGATACAGGCAATCACGATAGCTATCATTTAGACCGCTCCTCTTTATCTTTTTTATATTTTCTAACCGCCTCACACATCGTTTCATAAACGCCATAGCCAATGACCTTGCCAAGCATGGTGATGGGACCTGCATATTGATGGTAGTCCCCTTCTTCTGTCGAGGCAATGAGCAAGCTATCGGTAGATGTACCTGTAGCTTGTGTGCCTGTCGTTGGGTCTGTAATACCTTCATCCACTAACGCCTTCACCTTAGCTTCCGTTGTTGAAATCATCGCCTGAAATAGTGCTTCATCAGACAGCTTGCCATTGATCAGCACCCATGTATTGATGGTGCCTGCATGGTACTGCTCCTCCCGATGAAAAGCACGAGTAATATCCACCGCATTGCCAAGCCCTGCGGTAATCATAATGACAAGGTGGATTCCCTCATATGTAAAGTCACGAATGGTCGCAAACTTGGCTTGGACAGCCGTCATCATGGCCACTGTATTGTCATGTGGAAAGTGCTGTGCCTGCAAAAATCGCTGTAATTCCTGATGAGGTTGTCGTTCATCATAGGTAATGGGCACCGTTCGATTCATGAGATGCGTATAATGACCAAAGCCTGGGTTATGCATGGCTGAGGATACAACCTTCATGGGTGAAGCCGTTTGAAGGGCAACATAATCGTCAAAAATATGAATGCAATCCTTAGTAAGTATAGGCAATCAATCGCCTCCTCGCGATAAAGTTGTCACGGAACATAAAAAAACAAATTCTTACAAAGAAGAATTTGTACGGTCGATTCTTTATTAAAATTTGAACCTTCTGAACATTTGTACAGAATAACAACTTCATAATACTCAAATTATTTATTTTCTTTGAAATTGTATCATAACTTTGGCTATTGTCACAATTCCATTTTCAAAGTGTTATTGCTGTTTTTGTTTGAGATTCTTAAAGCGGATCACGGAGCCGATAATAATAAAGACCCATCCAATGCCTATGTAAACAATTTTCATTGTTTTTGTCGATGATGGTAAAATATCCATAATCGTTAAACAGACAAAAAGTATCCCGATAATTGAAAAAAGCATACCAATTGTTAAATTCTTCACGAAAAACCCTCCCAACTATGTACGCCCTCGATTTTACCGTATTCTCAGCAAAAAGAAAACACTAATCCAAGCAAGAAACACTTGGATTAGTGATGATTGTGTCATTATGCTTTTGCATGGGCAAAAAACTCTTCATATAACGCTTGTAAAATGCGGTTTTCATAATCCTGAAGGACCCCAAACACGAGGCTCACTTCAGAAGAACCTTGATTGATCATTTCAATGTTTGCGCCAGTTTTTGAAATGGCTGTGGCAGCACGGGCAGCTAATCCTGTGTTATGACGCATCCCTTCGCCCACAATCACGATCATAGAAAAACCGTGACGCATTTCTACATACTCTGCATGTAGCTCTTCTTTCACACGACTAATAATACGTGCTTCATTTTCTGGTGTTAGTTGATTCGAACGCATGATGACAGAAATATCGTCTAAACCAGATGGTGTGTGTTCATAAGAAATATTTTCATCTTCTAAAATTTGGAGGAGCTTACGTCCAAAGCCTACCTCACGATTCATCAAATATTTAGAGACATATAAAGTTGAAAAGCCACTGTCTGCCGAAATACCTGTAACTGGACGACCTGTTGCAGGACGGCTTGGTACAATACGTGTACCTGGGGCTGTTGGATTATTTGTATTTTTTATGTTAACGGGCACCCCAATCTTGTAGACAGGCATTAACGCTTCATCATGGAACACTGAAAAGCCTGCATATGATAATTCGCGCATTTCGCGATACGTAATTTCTTTAATTTCCACTGGATCATTGACAACCTTCGGATTCGCGGAGAACACACAATCCACATCCGTAAAGTTTTCATAAAGCTCCGCTTCAACGGCTGCTGCTAAAATGGAGCCTGTAATATCAGAGCCACCGCGGTCAAATGTTCGCAATACGCCCGCTTTAGTGTAACCGAAGAACCCTGGGAACACAATAATTTCTTTTGTGTCTTTTAAAGGGGCTAAATTAGCATACGCTTCAGGTAATGCAAAGGTTCTTTCTGGTAAATCATTGACCACTAAACCTTCTTTAGGACTGACATAGCGTGCGGGCATACCAATGGCATTAAAGTAAGCGGCAATAAGCTTGGCGTTATTATCTTCACCTGCTGCTTTAATACTATCGATGAATAATTCCACATTTGTTTTGTCACCTTGTACACGTTCACGTAAATCTTCTGCGATCACGTCACAAATGGCATCATCAAGCCCCAAACCATCTGCAATCGCTCTAAAACGATCCACAACAGTTTGCAATTTTTCCTCTGTATTCTCTTGTTGTAACGCTGCATTTGCTAATTGTATTAATAGGTCTGTTACTTTTATATCGTCACCAGAACGTTTCCCTGGTGCTGAAACGGCAACAATCTTACGTGCCGGATTAGATTTTACAATGTTTGCTACTTTTTGTATTTGTTCTGCACTTGCTACAGATGTTCCACCAAATTTACACACGATCATATCTATCAAATCCTAACTTTTTCAAATTAATTGTATTCCTCCACAAAACAATTGACTGTACACAGTGTACAAATTATCGTTTCCTACGTCAATACAATTTAAAAAATTCACGCAATTTATCGAGAAATATGGACAATTTTCGTACTGTTTGATTTATTATACGGATTTCACATGAAATAGTTAAGGTTTTTGTGAATTTTTTTTCGTGACATTCACATAATCGTGAAATTTTCTGTTTTTGACTTTCTTCTATATAATGAAGAAAACGCTTACTCCATTTATGATATGCACAAATATCCACTATGTCTGTGCTATTTTGTATGTATCAAGGATTCCTTCAGCAGGGATTTTTCTTTTATTTATGAGGTTTCTCGCTCGTTATCGAGGATTTAACGGTCAATCGCGGGTATTCACGTCTCCACCGCGTGTATCTTCACTCAATTCACGGGTATTCACCCTCATCCATATAAAAAACTAGGCTCACGTCGAGTGAAGCCTAGTTTTGTTGTTGCTATTCGATTAAATGGCTGTCCAGCCGCCATCGATTACAAGCTCTGCGCCTGTCATGAAGCGAGATTCGTCTGATGCGAGGAAAGCTACGCCATATGCTACATCCTCAGGTTCACCGAAGTACGGTAGTTGTGTGTAAGCTTGATAGTATGGCAATGCGCCGCCCTCTTCCATCGTAGGCGCTGTCATTGGTGTTACGATAATGCCTGGGTGAACAGAATTCACGCGAATTTTATCTTTGCCGTATTCAATCGCAGCCGATTTAGAAAGGACACGAAGCGCACCTTTTGCTGCTGTATAAGCGCTTGTACCAGCCATTCCTACAATCCCACCGATGGAAGAAATATTGATAATTGAACCGCCGCCAGCTTTTTGCATTTCAGGAATCACATATTTCATGCCAATGATACAGCCATTCAGGTTAATGTCCATGATTTTATTCCATTCAGTCATTTCCATGTTGGCAATCGTTTTTGGTGATGAAACACCTGCATTGTTGACAAGAATATCCACTTTGCCATATGCCTTTACAGCCTCCGCAATCACCGCTTTCCACTCATCCTCAGAAGTAACATTATGTTGAAGACCAATAATGTCTCCACCATTTTCTTTAATTTCTTTTACTAAATTATTCAATGGCTCGATTTGTACATCTGTTGCAATCACCTTTGCTCCTTCTTGTGCAAATAGTTTTGCTTCCGAAGCACCCATTCCCATTGCTGCCCCTGTAATAATTGCTACTTTCCCATTTAAACGACCCATTATAAAACTTCCTTCCTTCTATATAAATGAACAATTCGTGAACACGTTAACAACTAGTTGTATTATCGACACAGTGTCGTTAATATAATTATAACTCGCTATTGGAAAAGGGCAAACAACATAGAAGCTCATTATGACGCTTTCACAACACTTGCCATCGATCTGTTGTTAAAATAGAAAATTTAATACAAGGAGCTTAAAAATGTCGAAAAAAATGGACCCTCGCGTCATCAGAACGCGCCAGTTATTAAGAGATGCACTAGTGGAATTAATTGATGAACAAGGCTATGAAAAAATTACGGTACAAGATATTACACAACGGGCTACATTAAACCGTGCCACTTTTTATTTACATTACCGTGATAAACTAGACCTTCTTTATCAAAGCTCAGAAGAAACCTTACATGAGCTTGTAAGTAGTATCCATCCAACCTTTGAAGAGAAGAAGGACTTTGATTTATTAAAGAATTATGACCAACCTCACGAGACATTTATGCATTTATTTGAACAAATAGCGCTGAATAGTAAGCTATACAAGGTCTATCTCACGGAAAAAAATATCCCTTACTTCTCTGATGGCCTTAAAGACATTATTATCAATTTTATCTCAAGTGGCATTCAAAGTATGGAGCCTGACGATCAAAAGCTGACCGTGCCCCGCGAAATGGCCGTCCGTTTTTATGCGGCTGCCTTTCTTGAAGTAATTGTCTGGTGGCTAGAAAATGATATGCCCTATACCCCAAAATTCATGGCGACCCAGTTAATGCGTATTACCATTAAAGGCCCTTATATTGACAACCCTTTTGAAAGGTAAAGCAGAACACCAAATTTTCATTTAACAACAAAAGGTAATCACAACGCATAGGTGATTACCTTTTTCCATTTGTCTCGGAAGTTATACGATTTTCATGTTTAATTCTCTTGTAGGGTTATAGAATTGTAACCATTTATCAGCTTCACTAACCATCCACGCGCCAAATTCATTTAAAAACAATAACAATACGTTTGTATCTGTTGTGGGTGTTATCGCATATTCAAGTGCCCTTCTCATGTCGCTTTCCTTGTTAGGGAAATATTTCGAAAACCGTTTATAAGCGGGGTATAAATCCCTTGTATAGGCGTTTTCCTTCGTTATGACAAGTGCAAGTCCTGCTCTTACTATAATTTTCATAATCCACTTGCAACAATCCTTTATATCCTCACTATCCGAATTATCTTGAAGGTCATCACAGGCATTTTTAATTTGCCCCTGTAAATGAATAAGGTGGTCATTCGCTAAAGCTTCGTTCGCTTTATATCTTGGTAATTGAGGTATTACATCCTCTCCAAACACACATATACTATGGGTTTTGAGGATGAAACTAATGATTGAAAAAGATGCCGTATTGAAAATCGCTTCTTTGCAGAACACACTTAGCTCAATCCCATCTACACAAGGATGGTTCCGAGTTAATGCTTGTTCTACTTCTTTTATCCGCTTCAACTGCTGTTTATTAGGGTTTTGCTTCGTAATCGCTATTGTGTCTAAGTCAGCCACTCCTTCAATACCTATACCTTTTGGAATCGATCCCCTTATGTATATGCTATGTAGGTCATCTTGAAGAAGGGTGCGATACGTATGAACCACATCGTTGATGACAGGCAGAAAAATAGGGTTGATTTTATGCCAATCTGCATGATTTATAATGTATCCATCACTATCCGTAATACATAAGCTTCCAATTTCTTTAATAGTCGTCATCACATTACTCCTTTTGTAATTTCAGGTGATTTATTCGCTTAAATAGCTAACTATCGCATAAAAATAGGATAGCATGTTGGAAGTCCTTTGAATGGAGATAATCTTCAAAAACGATACTTCCAGCTAAAATATCCGCTTTTACTTTTCATTAAACTCAAATTCAATCTTTCCTTCTACCAAACGGAGTGCCGCATTAAATTGTTTGCCATTCTTTGATTTAAACCCTTTCATCACAGCTGTTTTCCCACTCTTACATAAATCATGAATGTTTTTTTCCGTTAGTTTTTTTCCTAATGTGTAATAAGCTGTGAATCGGTACGTTATCTACATAAAAATGGACTTAATTATTTTGGACCTAATTAATATGTATAAAAGTCCAAATTATTAGTCAACATAACTAGATTTTCTAGTAAAAGATGGACACAATATTAAAATAACCGTAATATTGAAATTTCATTTATAATTATAATACAAGAAGTTGTAATTATTATTAATAGGAGAAGAGTATATGAAAATAGTAATTGCAGAAAAACCAGACCAAGCTGCAAAATTAGCTGCCCCCTTTTCTTTCACAAAAAAATCTGGTTATTTTGAAGTGAAGCCAAACACATACTTTCCAGGTGGAGCACTAATAACATGGGCGATTGGACATCTATGTGAACTGAAAGCCCCTGAAGAATATAATCCTACATGGAAAAAATGGACATTAGAAAGATTACCGATTATTCCAGATCGATTTGAATATAAAGTGACTAAGTCAAAGTATAAACAATTTAATGTGATTAAAAGTTTAGTAAAAAGACCAGACATTCAAGAAATCATTATTGGTGGTGATGCTGGGCGTGAAGGTGAATTGATTATCCGCACCATTTTAAGAGTATGCGGTGTTCATAAACCGATGAAACGTCTATGGATATCATCTTTAACAGAAAACGCTGTAAAAAACGGTTTTGCAAATTTACTACCAGAAGAGAAAACACGCGATATTTATTTTGAAGCACTAAGTCGTTCATGTGCAGACTGGCTAATTGGCATCAACACATCCAGATTATACACGGTACTCCTTAAACGAAATGGCGTGAAAGATGTATTTTCAATTGGTCGTGTACAAACACCTACACTTGCACTAATAGTAAAGAGAGAACATGAAATTGCGAATTTTAAATCAGAACCATTTTGGGAAGTGGAAACAGAGTTTAATTTTGATGGAAAAATGTTAAAAGCAAAATGGCATAAAGATAACATTTCAAGGGTTCAAGAGGAAAGACAAGCTATTGCGATTGCTAATTTCTGTATCAATAAAAATGTAGAAATTAATAGTATTAAAAGAGAAACAAAGGAATACGCTCCTCCATTGTTATTCAACTTATCCGCATTACAAGCTACAGCAAACAAGGCCTATAAATTCTCACCACAAAATACACTGGATATTTTGCAAAAACTTTATTTAAAGGGCCTAGTTTCCTATCCAAGATCTGATTCACAATTTTTAACGAATGAAGAAGCAAAAACACTACCAAAGATACTAGAGCATTTAAGTAAAATTGATAAATATAAAGGTCTTCTTCCGCCACCGACAAGTACAATTATGAATAATAAAAGATATGTGAATGACAAAAAAGTAACCGATCACCATGCAATTATTATTACAGAGCAAATACCAGACGTAGTAAAGCTAAGTACAGAAGAAGAAAAGATTTATGATTTAGTTGCAAGACAAGTCATTGCAGCACATTACAACAATGCCATATTTTCTTACACAACGATTCATTCCCTTGTCGATAAACGTGCAGAATTTATCTCTAAGGGCAAAGTGCTAATGGAAGAAGGTTGGCGTAAGGTTATTTATCATTCTAAAGATAACTCACCTACAGACAAAGATGAACTGCTCCCCCCATTACATGAAAATGAGCAAGGTATCGTTGCGAAAGCGAACGTAAAGAAAGGTGAAACCCAACCACCAAATCGTTTTTCTGAAGGTAATTTGATTACCGTAATGAAAACAGCTGGTAAACATTTGGAAGATGTAGAATTAGAAAAGGTCTTATCGAAAACGGAAGGATTAGGTACTGAAGCTACACGCGCTGGAATTATTGGTACATTAAAAGATCGAAACTATATCGAAGTTAAGAAAAACCAAGTCTTTGCAACGACTAAAGGTATGTTACTAATTGAGGCACTGGGTGAAAGTATCTTAACGTCCCCTTCCATGACAGCCAAATGGGAGCAACGACTATCTGAAATAGGTGACGGCAACGCTTCTCCTAAAGCATTTATGGAACAAATAAAAAAGCTTGCTGACAAATTGATTTCAGATGCTAACAAGCGTGAAAAGGAATGGGCATTTAATCAAAATGTAGTAGATAAAATCACTGCAAATAATCCGTATAACAAAAAATATAAAAAAGAAAAAACAGTTGTTGGAAAATGTATCCTTTGCGAAGGGTCAATCATAGATCATGGCACTTTTTACGGGTGTTCAAATTATAAAACAGCTAATTGTAAATTTTCGGTTTCAAAGAAACTTTTAAGAAAAACTATTTCACAATCGAATATGAAAAAACTCTTGGCAACTGGTGAAACAGACTTGATAAAAGGATTTAAAAAAGGCGAAAAAACTTTTAATGCCCACCTTATTTGGGATAAAAAAGAACGTAAGATTAATTTTAAATTCCCACAATAACTAACAATTCTACTTTCAACATATCGATGAATGTAGTTTGGCGTTCTAACAGATGATGTTACTTCACCTGTTAGAATGTGGTCACTTACTGTTAATATTGAAAGTGCTATAAATATCAAAATTTATGATACGTTTATAGGTTCATTACCTTCACACAAAATAACAAAAGCTGAATAGCGGTTTTACTCCAACAAAAATATTTTAGTCCCTTTGGTTTCCTATTTTCTTAGGGGACATATTTACCATCACAATAATATTAATCATGTAGTTTCGTAAGTAACTTCAATTCATGTGAGTACAACAGGTTTGATGTCACCTACCTAAATATAGGAACCGTGCCCCTGTCGTTAATTTGCTCTTTGTTGCGGATTATTCTTGTTCGCATAATTATCATTTCTTTTAGCAGATGATTACTTTCGATTAGATACTCATTATGCTTATACAATCGTTGTAAAAGTTGGTTTTCAGGTAGTCAAGCAAACTTCCCATTAACTTCTCCTCTTTTACTATCCTGACAGATTAGAACTAAATTCCAAACTCCGTTTAAGTATAAACCATGTGTACGATTGAACCATGTTGATAGCAGAATGAAATGGTGAGACCTTATTATTATGGAGAGTGTTGCTGATGGAATCATCAAGTCCAAGTAAGTGGAGGTATAGTCATCCTCCACTTTTCTTATTTTTCTTGAATTTAGACTGGTATAAAAAATATTTAAAAGCTATACTTTCTAGCGTAATCCCTTCATTAGATCTTGCCTGGTTGCCCACAGAGTAGGAAATAAAACTGCCGCCACACCTACTAATGGAGAAAGAACAATTATACCTCCCAGTAGTGAGGGCATTAACCGAAATGTTGTAGCATTTAAACTTTGAAGCAAACAGTATGTGGAAATCATGGATAAACCTACTGCAAATATTCCAACTGTTCCCGTTAAAAGGGCTCCTTCAAGCAATAATAACGCAAATAATCTTTTCTTCGTATAACCAAGTACACGTAGCATACTTAATTCTTGGATTCTTTCCTTAATACTACTGGCTATACTATTCATTAACCCGATGATGGTAAACATAATAATTAATCCTACTGCTAGAAATAAAATGAAAAAGCGCTGCAACAATTGTTCTTCTAGGTCATTCAATTCTTCTGCCCTATTATATAAAATAGTATTAGCATACTGCGGTTGTTGGATCAGTGATTGAACTTCTTCCATTGTTTCTTGTTTATCTATATCTGATGTTATATTCATCTCTACGCTATGAAGAGTATGAATCTGAAACATATCTTCCATATTTTTTTTAGTAGTGAATACTTTGTAGTCGTCACTCATATGCTCTGAATTGGTTATAATACCTTCTACAATAAATTCTTTCTTATCCACTTCATCCATATTTTCAGACATATCAGCCTCTATTACATCGCCTAAATGATATCCTAATTTCTTTGAAGTAGACTCTGTTATCATAACGCCGTTAGGACTCAATTCTTCCTCTAGATGAATACCATCCTTTATCTTAACTTCATTTTTATCTAAGCTGTATTGTAAATCAGTCCCACTAAGAGCTAGTATCACTTCGCCTTCTTTTGAAGGGAGATTCATCGTATCAAACAGCTTTACATTTGTGTAAAAATGCGCCTCTATATTAGGGCTCTCACTGACAAGGTCATAGAATGAAAATGGAAATCCCTCTTCTATTTCTGATCCCACAGACACTAATTTTAAATCATTTGGGTAAGTATCCATGATTGTTTCAGTTGTGTTCGCTTTGACACTTGTTAATACCACCATTCCTATAATAGAGATAATAACCCCTAAAGTGAAAATAATAGAGATTTGCACATTTCTGCCTAATTGCCTTAATAAATTTTTCGTAGCTAATAAGCCTTCTGCTCTAACCTTTAATTTTCGATCTAACAGACTTATTCCTTTCTCAAATAACACAAACATTAGAGGGATCGTAACAAATATTAACGCTATAAACGAAACTGCGTTAATAACATATATAAACCTTGATTGCCAATGCCATTGATTAAGAGCAAATAATATAGTTATAAATACTGCATACAACAAACTAATCATGAAATACCTTTTAGTAATACCTTGAGTGGTTTTCACACCTCTATAAACAACAATTGGTGGAGAAAGACTTCCTATATAGCCAGGAATGAGTGAAGATAAAAAAATGACTACTGTAAAAATCCCCAAACTAAATAATACATCATGGTAGGGTAGTACAATACCGGCATTTGGAATATTCATTAGTCCTAAAAATACATCAAATGTAAGAAGAGGAATTAGAATACCAAGAAGGATTCCCACTGCTAAAGAAACTGATCCTACTATCATCGTTTCAATTAAAACTAAAAACATAATGTGTTTTTTCTCAAAACCTAATAGGCGTAGCGTTGCAAGTTCCTTTTGTTTTTCTTGAATGGACATACTCATTGTGCTAATAAGTATCAATGCGCTTATTAGGTAAATGGCAATATTAAGCCCTTTAACAAATGGTCCAAGCCCTCCCATATTATTACGTTCATTATCAATCTTTAATCGATTATCAATAAAAAAATCATGGTTAAGCTCTCTCAATTCTTGAACAACATCCGATTTCTTTTCAATATCATTTAACTTAATAATCAATGCGGTTGTTATTCCATCGTTTAAAGTAACTTCTTGAAGCCAATGAAAGTCGAGAATGACCATATTCGTTAAGCCTTCATGCTCTTCACTAATTCCCGATACCGTAACCTCTCTTTTCCCTTGTGGTGGAAAATTCATTTCTATCGTGGAGCCAATTTGCAAATTATTTAATTTAGCGTATGCGGGAGAAATTAAAGCTTCTTCTGCTTTAGGGAAATTACCAGATTTTATTGATACAAATGGATATTCATAAGCCAGCTCATCATCGTTAAAACCAATGTAAGTTGGTTCGCTCCACATATCATACTCTTCTTCTTTGTTTAAGTATGGGTATAGGAAGGGACTTATTTTCTCCACTCCTTCTATCGTCTCTATCATATCAATCTCTGATTTATTAAGTGACTTATGACTATCTTGATAGCCAACTACTAGGTCAAAATCGCCATGTAAATCTTTGATTGTCTGTTCATTTGATTCTTGTAAACTAGCTAATAATATTTGCACAATTACAATTAGAGCAACGCCTAGCGAAATACCTAAAACTAAGAATGCGTTTCTGGCCTTATGGTTGAATAATGATTTAATAGCTGCTTTAATAAATAATCTCATAAGCTTAGTTCCTCAATCTTAGAGGCAATGATCCTAACTACTTCATTATCCTTCAAGCTTGAGTTTTTTAAATTTAACGTATCGCAGATTTTACCATCATGCATGAAAATAACTCTATTAGCATAAGCAGCTACATTTGCATCATGTGTTACTACAATTAACGTATGTCCCAATTCCTCACAGAAGTTACGTAGAATACTCATCATGGCTTTAGAGGTTTTCGAATCAAGGCTACCAGTAGGTTCATCTGCTAGAATTAATTCCGGGTCATTTATAAGTGCTCTCACTATCGCTACTCTTTGTTGTTGACCGCCAGATAATACAGTAGGTTTAGATTGTATAAAAGAACCTAGACCAACCAAATGCAACAAGTCAATCGCTTTTTCTTCTAATTCTTTCTTATTCTTTATAGTTAGCATTGCTGGGAGGGTAACATTGTCTATAACGGACAATACAGGAATTAAATTAAATAATTGAAAAATAAATCCTATTTTTTCTCTACGTAAACGAGTCAATTCGTGGTCTGAATACCCCTTTATATTTTCACCACTTATCAGAACTTCTCCTTGATCATAAGTATCTAGCCCAGATATCATATTTAAAAGGGTCGATTTTCCAGAACCACTTGTCCCCATTATTGCGACAAATTCGCCTTTTTCAATTTCTAATTCAATATGATTTAATGCCTTTACTTGACTTTGACCTTGACCATATATCTTAGAGAGTCCTCTCACGCTAAGAACAGACATTTTTATCTCCTCCTTCTTATTCTTGTAAGAATTATAGCCAAGGTAAATCAATTTTCTATCTATCTATTATCAAGACTTTATCAAGAAATATCATCCTTCTATACAACAATAACTAGGTATACCTATACATTCCCTTTCAATGATTTGAAAAAAATAACAATCCACAAAAAAATGAAGGAAGCAATTTCCTTCATTTTTTTTCTAATCCTATTATTCGATGATATTTTTAGGTATCTTTATAACAATCTTTGCCCCTTTTTCCTCATCATTTGCGGCTTGAATTATGCCACTATGCTTCTGAACAATAACCTGTGCAATAGTTAAACCTAATCCCATTCTTTGATCAGCACTAAACTTTTCTTCATTTCCTTTATATAAAGGTTTAAATATGTATGTAAGATCCTTTTCTACAAACCCCTTTCCATTATCTAAAATAATTGTTTCTATAAAACTATCTCTTTCTCTAATGAATACTTCTATTTTCTCTGTTGGTGGACTATGGCGAATACAATTAATAAGTACATTTTCAAATGCTCTTTTTAGCAATATATAATCACCAGCAATGGGCTGACTTGTTCGATTATTTACTTCTAGCGTAAGTTTTTTCTCTGAAAGGTTATAAAACAACATCTGCTTTAAATCCTGTACCAAATCATTAACTTGAAATTCCGTTATTTCTTCGAGTTTAATTTTCCCTTCAATATTTGCATAATTAGCCAAAGACGTGACCAATTCATTCAAGTGATTTGCTTGTTTCATACTCATTTCTAAATATTGCGTTTTCTTTTGTTCATTTTTAAAAATCCCTTTTATTAAGCCTTCCAAATAACCTCGCAATGAAAAAATGGGAGTCCTTAAATCATGAACAATGGAAGACACAAAGAGCTTTCTTTCATCTTCTAGTCTTTCGTTCGTTTCCTTTGATAATTTGAGTTTTTTGGTCATTTCAATAAAGGCATGAGTCGTATAGCTCATTTCTTTAATGTTGGAACTTGGCAAATCTATGCTATATGTTCCATTCGATATAAGTTGTGAAGATTTATTAATAGCACGTAATGGTTTCATTAAATTTACTTGCAGAAATACTATATAGAGTATCGATACTAGAGAAAATGCACCCATATAAAAGACAAAGTCGTAATTCGTACTTTGAATTTGTTCATCTGCAGGTATAGAATAGCTAATATATACCGTTGCAATGAACGAATCATCTGAATAAACATTGTATGGAACTAGATTTAAATTAGATTTTCTTTCGAGATTTCCTGGAAGGGCTTGACCCTCTTCATGAAGCTGAGTATTTTCAGATTCCTTCATTCCTTCAGTATAAAGCAATTCATCATCTGCAAAAATAATGAACAAATCAAGCTTATCTGCTTCGGCTTTCTTTTTTAATTGACTTTTCCATTCTTCCTTATTGAACTGTGTCTTATCTGCATTCACTATATTGTCCTGCACCCACAAGTCCAAATCGAATATTTGACTCTCTTTGGATGAATACACGTCTGTTAGGCGTGTAACTGTTTTTGCTAAAAGGATTGGCGTGAAAACAATAATAATTAGGCTAAACGTAATAAATGCCTTAAAGCTAATCTTTGGCATCTTTTATCCTCTCATTCCCTTATGCAACTGGTAACCAACGGATCTTATTGTTTTTATCTTGGGAATTGTATCGAAAGGAGCTAGCTTCTCTCTTAATTTTGCAACATGGACTCGCACACTGTGAAATCCAGTTACATGGTCATTCCATATTCTATCTATAATTTGCTCATACGTTAGCACAATCCCCACATTTTCCATAAAATAATATAATAAATCAAACTCAATAGTCGTTAGCTCTACTGTTTGTTGTCCTACCCTCACTGACCTCGTGTCTAGGTTTAATTCAAGTTGATCGATAGATAAAACCCTCTGCACATCTATAGCTTTCCGAGAATGTATAGCTATTCTTCTTTCAACTGCCTTGACCCTTGCCACGATTTCACTTGGGCTTGCCGTTTTGACAATATAATCATCGGCTCCAAGCATAAGACCTCTAATTTTATCTGCATCGGTTTGATGATTGGCACTTAAAAATAAAATAGGAACCTCGGATTCTTTTCGGATTCTCTTGCAAAGTGTAAAGCCATCAGTTCCAGGCAGCATGATGTCTAAAATAATACAATCTATTGTCATTTGACGTAACAGAGTTTCTGCATCTTCAGCGTTTTTAGCACTATAAACTATGTAATTTTCCATCTCTAGAAAATCAGTCATCAATTCTATAATTTCTATATGGTCATCAACAATTAAAATATTTCTAAAAGGCAATTTAACCACCTCTTTAATTAAATTTCTATAGCTTATTTTATCATTTATAACTCTCATAGTAGTATTCTACTATATAATTTATTATAGAACATGTTTTAGATATTACAGATATGAATGAAATAATCCATCTTGAAGAAGAGTTATCATTTTTATAACTCAATCATCACCATATATTGAAAAAAGCACTCCCCGTAATTATAATGGTCTGAAATAAACCATTTCTTAATGGAAGTGCCTTTTGATTAAGAGATTTTTATTTAGACTCTGACAATCAACTTACTTAATTTTCAACTCTAAAATACCTAAAAAATTTGGAGCAAGTGTAAGATTAATTAATTTGCCATTCTTTTCATAGACAACATGATGACCATCCATTCCCACCTGTTCCCATCCCGCTTTTTTAATTATCAAACGATAACTAAGTGGTATATCTGTTCCATTAGATTTTCCTCAAGTATAACCTTTTTCTTTTAAATTTACGCTTTCAAGTTTTGCATCTTTTGGGATAGGGAAATCATAAAATTCTTTAGAAGCAATATAATTGTTATCTAAAATTATATAATAATAGCCACCTACCCCAATTATAAGGGCCAGAATTAAAATTATAGACACTTTTTTTAACATTCTCTTCCTCCTATACTTTTAAATTCCCCACCTCTATTATACAATATAGGTAAAAATAAACAGTTACAATAGTTTTCTATAATTTTTACATTTTCCGATTTATTTTAAGTATTATTAATTTGATAAAACATTGGATATAAGGAGGTTTTATACAAGTATTATTATAAAATGACTACAATAAAGTTTTCATAATAATATATTCTGAATTAATCCCATAATGTGCAGAGATAATAAAGTTGTTTAATTTACAATAAAGTCATTTAAAAAATAATATAGTTGTTTAAAAATCCGTCCTCCACTAACGGTGCAGTTTAGTGCAAGAAGGTGTTACTATATAAAATGGAGAATTTAACAGGAAATAATATCAAAATTGATGAGAGGTTTTGGTTATGTATTTTAAATTGTTCAAAAAAAATCTTGCTATTCTAATTGCTTTTTTGCTCCTTTTGTTAATGGGCTGCGAAATCCCCAAAAAATATGTAGAAGAGAATGTTAAAAATCATTTGGAAAACTACGGAATAAAGAACTACAACATACTAAGTGCTAAAAATGATGGTGAGCGTGGTGAGAGTAAGTATGGTTATGTAGAAATCTATAAACCTTATCATGTAAATCTCACATTAGCCTTTAATCAAGAAACAAATCAATTAATTCCTGACGAAAGTGACGATGTTTATTTACAACTATTTAAAGAAGCATATATTCAACAACATCCTGAACTTATCAAGGTGTCCAATCAGATTATCGAAAAATACCATTTAATGGATAAACCTTCAGAAAATTATTATCTTGATTTTAATATTGAAAAAGATCAAAAAAAAGGGCTAATTGATGACCTTAGAAAGAAAGAAAAAATAGACACCAACTCATTATTACCGTAACTAACAAGTGATGAAAATGAATCGTTGTATCCTTTGAACAATGAGTCAGTTATTAATTTTCATTATAAGTTTAATGTTTACGAAAATAACAATACAATCCCGAAAGCCAGTGATATTTTAAACGATTTTAAAGAAAGTAAAGTGTTGTGTGAAGGGAAGTATTTTTTAAATATACAGGTGGTATCTTACGAACAAAATTCAGTAACTTATTTAGGTGAAGATTATCCTGAAAACAATATTCTTTTTGTAGTCGGAAAAGACGGAGAATTTAGAGATATAAGAACATTAAAACGTACCGGGTGGCTTAAGTATACCGTAGTTCCATTCCCCTAGTAATTGATGTAATAAAGTAGGTAAGAAGATTTTTATAGCTATAACACCTCTATTTAGTAACACAGTATTTTAAAGTTTAGTTTTTATATTTCAATCTAAAAAGATAGACCGATATTTTTTTAGAAAGGATTTTGAAATATTACACTTAAAGAAACAGGTGCTTTAGTTCAATAAGAATTAAACAACTTTAAAGAGCCTTACTACACGCTAGAGTGTAGCAAGGCTCAGACTGTAGACAAAAGCCCTCGAGAAGTTCACTCTCGAGGGCTTTTGGTCTACAGTCTGACTCAACTAATCAGATTAGTTGAGTTGATAGTGCAATACCTTACTACTATTTTACTTTAAACAATATAAAATAGCACTTACTAAAATCTTTGACCACTTTCAAAGACATATTATAAAGAATCGAAAATTTTCTTTACCCATTCAAGATACGCTCGCATATAGTATTGTTGCTTAAAGCCATGATTCTGACCTTCTGCTATAATCACAGTCACATCCGCACCTGCGTTTCGTGCGGATTGAATATATTCCTGTGGACCTTTTACCTCAATTGCTAAATCCTTTGTCCCATAAGCAATAAACTGAGGAATATGTGCTGTTCGGAAATGCGTAGATAAATCTGTCTGCTTCAAGAGCTCCTCACGCTTTTCTGGATTTCTGACATCCTCATCATTAAAAGAGGCAAAGAGCATGGGCACATTATAGCGATACGTCAATGCAGGGTAAATCATCGCGGCGGCTGCTACTTGATCATCAACTGCATCGATGACATCAGGCTGATAACGAGCAGGAAACAGATTTTCTCCCTGAATGAGGTTAATAAAGCTACCCGTTTGATAGCCTCCAGCACTAAAACCTATCAAACCAATTCGATCTGGATGGATACCATAATCATTGGCATGATAACGTAGATAACGGACTGCTCGCTGAACATCTAGTTGTGGAATTGGCCACTCATAGGGATTGGAACGATAGTGGAGAACGAATGCGTTAATACCTGCCTTATTTAATGATACAGCGACTTCCTTTCCTTCTGCTGTTCCACCATCCATTTCCTTAAAGCCATACCCACCACCTGGAATAATAATGACAGCACTGTCACTGTTCGCTACCGTATAAGGAATCAGATAGGGCTCATCTTCATAGGTTGATTTTTCATAGCCCCCTTCAATTTCATGGATATAGGTAAAGGTATCAATGGCCGCTTCATTATCTTTATAGTCTTCCCCCACAATGCTAGTGGAAAATTTGAATGTCGCTAGCAATCTATTAGGATTCCCCTTAATAGTCATATCATCTAGCTTACTTCCCGAATGATTCCCTGCCACTTCTTCTCCCCAAATCTCCACCTTGCGTTCAATATCCGCAACTGGCTTGCCTGGTTTATTCCCTAACGGATTAATCGCAAGAATAGCGTATCCAATCCCTATAAACAAAGTCAGTATAGCTAGAAAAATCCCCACTAACTTGACTATTTTCTTCGCTATTCTCATCATCATAACCTCCATTAAATTGACTTCTATCGACTCCTACTTAATCTAATTCTACATAAAAAGACCAGGTCCTCACTTATTTATTATATGAGTTAACGAAATATTTACTTGTGAATTTTGGTATGTCAGTATCAATCACAAGGGTTATAATGTGCAAGTGAAATTCTTATTCACCTAAGGCTGTAATAGCTAAGCAAGGAGATAATTCAACCCCCAGCATCTAATGTCGGGTTCAACTCGACACTTACATTCACGGCAGACATTAATCGGTTTACTCTTTATTATAACGGGTATAGAATTATTGAAATTAATGCAATATTGTAATCTTCAATTTTCTAATGCATTTACTAAAGTAAAGACCACAAATATTAAAAAGGACTGCATACATACCTTGTAATGACGTAAACTATATTATAAAAAGCACTCACACTAATTTTTCGGAATATGAGGTAGGTATTGTAAAAAAAGAAGGAGAGATACGATGTTTGATCAAGCTGCCTATTTTATTTTTAGAGCCCTGTTAATTTTAACGGTTTTGGTTGTTGTGGTTGGAATCCCTCTTGGTGAAACACTGATTAGAAAAAAATAGGCTGCATCTAAATGGATGCAGTTTTTTGATTTTAATCATACTTCATTTCGATAATAATTGGGATTGGTGAACCATATAGAAGTATCAGAATGGATTTTCACCTTTTATAAAAGGGATAAAAACTACATAGCTTGAACCAATAAAAATGAGCCAAAAAAGTACTGATGTTCGTCGCTGTTTAAAGAGAATATTTTCCCGAAAAATAAACAAACCAACAATCAACGAGTATAAGACGAATAAAATATAAGAGAGTCCAAACCAGTTTACCCATACGTTTCCTGTAAATTGAATTCCAAAATTCTCGTATATAGGTCTTAAAATAGAAGTTGTGAAAAGTAAACCAATCGATAAGATTACAATGATTTCAAGTAAACTAAGTACAGCTTTCTTCAATTCTTCCAAACCTCATTTCTACTACCTTTTAATGATGTATGTAAAAAACGAGGCTAGATTCTACTCCTTATTGAAGTACAACACCCCGTTATCACAACAATATTATTTATCTTATGGAACTGTATTACTTATAACCGTCACAAAGCCGTTCAACGAGGCGTTATCAATTAATTGAAGTATGCCTAGTCTTGAGGAATCACTATAGACATACCAATAATTTTCAGTAGTATCATGCACTAAAACTCCGCCCAAGTCCCCCGTTGAAGAGTAAATATCAAATCGTTTGATACTGTTCCCCTCTTCATCTAAAAAATCATATTGCGCATTTTTATCATAGTTCCCTACTGGAATGGGATGAGAATCCCATGGATTATAAGCAGGTGCTTCAACTTTACTTTCATTATTTTTTATAAAAGTATTATAAATAGCTTCATTATACCCATTCCCATTGATTTGCTGTACGACTCCGCCTAATGTCATATGATATTCGTATTGCAATGCTTTTACTTTTATACCATCAATAAAGAATGGCTTTGTTTCAATCGTTACTGTACCGTTTTTGTAATTGACATGGCTGCCAAATGTCTCGGCGAGAAAACGCATTGGAACAAAAGTACGATTATTTTTCATGTATGGCTTTACATCAAGCAGTTCCGTTTTACCGTTTTTCACCACTTTATTACTATTAAGTTTCAGTATTACCTGCAGATCGTTTTTAGTAAGCGTGATTTGAGAATCTGTCCATGTGACATTTGCCCCCAAATTTTCACTAATTACACGTAAAGGAACCATTGTCCGATTACTTTTAACTTCTGGCTTCACATCGGATGCAATCGTAACACCGTCAACTTTTATGTGAAAATCGGCTGCATATGTAGGTGACGAAGTCATGATGAGAAGCAATGCAAGAAAAATGCCTGAGAATACTTTTTTCATCTTTGAACACCCCTTTTCTTAAATATTCATCCAAAACATATATCCTCTACCTCACTAAATATTTTACCATAAAAATCCACATACATTTCTGCTCTTTATTCAATCTACATGACCCAATAAAAGAAGACGCGTTTTGAAATAGACGCGTCCGATTGTTATATAAGGGTTCTCCTATATTGGAGCATGGGGTTGGATTAGGAAGGTTTATGCTTCATAGGGCGACCAAACAGTATCAGCAGAACATCAACGCAAGCATTTTAGCGTGAATTGATGTCCTTGCATTAAAGCTAATAAATTCCTCTACTAAAGGATGGCTGCCAAATTCCTTGGGCATTTTTCTCCATACCTAGCTCTTTTTGTCCTTCGAGTGAAATAAATTTTACAACCCCTGTTGTAGCTGTTTGTTGCTCAAACTCTGCATTTTCTAACCCTGCAAAGAGGTTTGCAATAATAAGACGATTTATTTCCTTTGTAAACAACTCCTGACGTACGATTTTCGTTTTCTCATAATATCTTCGAACACTTTCTGTTTCATCGTTCATATTTGTTGTAAACAATGCTTCATATGTTTCATAATCTTTTTCAATATCACTCAATAAAAACATTTTAGTAATCGCTTGTGGTGTCATATTTTTTAACTTTTCAATATTATAATCCGTTTTAAAGGCATTAAAAACTTGCTGCTCCTGTTCAGTCAATTCAAATGTTAGCTCAAAATTTTGGAATCCTACGACCTTACCTACTAATTGCCCCTCACTAATTTTCATAATCGTGTGGCCTTCGTCACTGTCATAAACAACCATTTCTTTTTCTTTCGCAGAAATCGATTTGTCATTGAATGGCGCTGGCCTTGTTCCAAAATTATGAAAAAAGTAAGGATTCTTCAATGGGTCATTGATATCCTCTTTTTTTATTTGCTCATTTAATCCATGAACTTTTAATGGGGTTTCCTCTACTAAAATTTGCCCTTGCTTCATTGTTACATGATCATTACCTAATCCTAATACAGTTGAAACGACAAGCCCATCCGTACCATAAAAGGCAATATAATCTCCATACGTAATGGGGGCTTCCTTATCGATAATCATTGGCAAAAAATGCAGCATCCATTGTTCCCCAAGTAGATGGGCATATTTCGGCTCAATTATATCTAAAGAGGAAACATCATCGACAATCGGTAGTAGCACATTTTGCTGACTTGCGGTTTGTAGGCTATTCTTTTGAGAAAATTCAACGAATAGCATGAACCCAATAATGAAACAAGCTGCAATAGATACCGAGACGACCTGCCAGTTCACCTTTCTTTTTATTGGTTTCGGTTGCAATATGCGTTGCTTTATATCATTTGTAAATGGAGCATCTTGTCGCAATTCTTCTTTTAGCTTGGCTTTAAAATCCTTCATAAAATAGTGCCTCCAGTTCCTGATTTGTTTTCAACAATTCTCTCGCTCGACGAATCCTTGTACGAACGGTGTTTTGTGAGACATTTAATAAACTAGCAATTTCAGAAACATCAAATTCTTCATAATAAAACAGTACAATGACTTCCCTATAATGAAGTGGTAATGCGAAGACAATTTCCTTTAAAGTCGTATATTCTTCAGTTGCTATATACGTTTGTTCCACTGATGGTTCAGTTTTGCCTAGTGGTAAAAGTTTTGAAATAAATGATTTTCTCTTTTGTTTTCGTAGTTCATCGTGACAGCAATTAATAGCGATACGCGTTAAATACGTTTTCAATGAAGCATCTTTTCTGAAATCGTCTTTATGTAATAAATATTTCATTAGGACGTCCTGTGTAACTTCCTCTGCAAGCTGAAAATCCTTCATATATAAATAGTTTAGATGATATAAATATTCACCGTATTGTTCTACGATTTGTTCCAACAACAACTCACCTCGTTTCCATCCTACTACTTAGACGCTCGTTTTCTAAAAAATTGTTCAACGTTTTCAAATAAAAATTTATGAATACACAAAAAAAGCACGAAGGTTGTGTAATCAACGTTCGTACCTTTTGGCGAGGTCAATTATTTATACAAGTAGCACAAACAGTTGATGCAACAGCATTTATACTTACATATAGTATATCTACCCATAAATAATGCCCCTTTTCATGAAGAAAGACGCTTTCCTATTTCAGAAAAGCGTCCGATTGTGGAAGATCGTTATTCAACTATAACCTTAGTTAGTTCAAGAAGGACTGTTCTTTTTTAGATTTGTTCAATAAATCTATTCTTTCTTTCATACTTTCGTTCTTACTAATATCCCACCATTCAACGACCACATAAATCTCATTTATATCTTCAAGTGTAACAAAGTCACCATTTTTATTGATGTATGGGCCTTCAATAGCACCAGTTGTACATTCTGCTATGTTCATCTCACCAGTAGCTGAATTAGTATGAACCACTGAATCATCATTATCTATAACCACATGCGCTTCAAAGTGGAAGAAATCTGTCATATACTCATTGACGTTTTTCATCTTTAAATTCCCAAATCCGGCTTTAACGTCTTCTGGTGTTATAACCATTTCATAACCTGTTAGATTCCAGCTTTCACTTTCACCCATCAATAATAAATAATAATGATTACCACCTTTTTGAGCATTACAGCCAGATAGTACAAAGAAAGACAACATCAAATACATCCAAGGCACTAAACCTTTTATATACTTCTTCATTAAATCCCCCTTTGAAACATTACTTCCACAAAATTTTAGCATAAATATCCAATTTTCCAAAAAGAATGTTATTCAACAATCTGGCTCTTTAAAAGAAAAAGACACGTTTCTAAATAAACGCGTCCTTTTCTGGAATAATAGCTAACAAGTTACTAAATATTCATAAGCTATTTGTATGCAACTTGAACGATTTGTTGTTCACCATTCTTCTCAAAAAACTTATAATTTTCCATCCCGATTTTTTCGCAACTTTTTGTGATGGAATATTTTTTAAGGTCGTATATGAAAATATTTCAGAATAGCCCAAAACATTAAACGCATATTCCTTACAGGCAGATGCCGCTTCTGTGGCATACCCCTTCTTCCAATACGCTTTAATAATGTGAAACCCGATTTCAGGTAACCTTACACCGTCGATGTTCTGCATTGTTATGCCACAATCACCGATAAATGTATCCCCTTCTTTTAAAACAACCGCCCATAGTCCGTGATTATATTGCTTATAATTTTTCTCATTCCATTTGATCCAATTTTTAACCTCTTCTTGGTTAAAGGGATGCGGGTAATATTGCATAGACTCTGGGTCGGAAAGCACTTTCGATAATTCGTAATGATCCTGCATTTTTAACTCTCTAAGGTATAATCGTTCCGTCTCAATTATCTTCAAAATACCCACCCTTTGCTTTTAATTTATTTTGCCACAAAATGGCCCTTTACGCCCAATTGTGGAAGATTGTTATTCGGCTAACGCTAGATTGCCTTTCAATTATTACAGGAATCCTGCTTATAGCAATATAACAAAAGAATTATTATTATTTAATAACCCCCCCATAAAAGACACTGACCGAAAGCCCTTAAATTCCTATTCTTTATAATTAACAGGTAAATGAAGGGCTATAAACAATAATAAACGCTATTTCCAAGGGGAAACTAATAGTTTACACCCTTGCAACGATGTGGTTCTTTCGTTTTTTAGTGCAATTAAATATACTGTGGATAGGAGTTGATCATATGTATTTTTCTTCAAAAATAAAAGAAGAACGTCAAAAGCATAATATGTCACAACAACAGCTTGGAGAAAAACTTACTATTAGTAGACAAGCTATTTCAAAATGGGAACGTGGAGAAAGTTATCCTAGTCTTGACATGTTAATTAAGTTAAGTGACCTATTTGATATTACGCTTGATGAATTAGTAAAGGAGGATCATTCTTTGAAAGAGCAACTCATCAAAGATAGCCAAAAATTAGTCTATCCACGCTGGAAATTGTTTTTTGATATTCTTCTAATCATTGGATTCTTAATCATACTAGCTAAGATATTCATTGTAATAGGTAATAAGTTATTTGATTTAAACATTGTGTTCTTACAGGATTCTCTGTTATTTCAGATTGGCCCGTTTTTTATGACGATCATTGGAGCAATTGGCAGCGAATCTCTAGCCAAAAAATACAAATAATCATTCTGGATTTAGATTTATACACTAGTTACATAGGAAAGTCCCTTCAAACTATCTGAAGGGACTTTTTTTCAGTATATATCTTCTTCAAATTTGCTCCGGCAGTTTCTGAAATACCTTACCTATTTTCATGATTAGTTATCACATTTATTAATAGTAAGGTAAAGCTAACCTGATCACACATACCCTCATTATATATCTAGTGATCGCTCCTATCCCAAATGGCTTTTTTTATTGTCTCGTCTAACAAAAATATACTTTATTTAGCCCTATAATTGATAGGTTAACACCTCAATCCTTGTCTACAGCTAACATACTATGTATTGTAGAAAGGAGGGATATATTATGGGATACTGTGGAAATGTAGGTGGCATAGAAAATGGTGGCTATTATGGCGGCGGATCTAATAATGGCTCAACATTTGCCCTAATTGTTGTGCTATTTATTCTTTTGATTATTGTCGGCGCAACTTTCTTAAAAAGAGAAGAAGACTGTTAATAAAACCAATGAGCTGTAGCGTGTGTACCGCTGCAGCTCTTATTTCTAGAACATCTATGTGAGTTGAACGCTTCTATCACAAAACTTTTGATACATAAAATAACACTTAGAACATCCTATTCCCAGATACTAGAATCTCCTAATCTTTTCTTTCATCTTGATCACTTTCTAAATTAGAAGGTGGTCCTGTTAATTTACAATGGATGGTCATTTTTAGAACATCACGTCCTAGTTGAAATGATTAAAAAGTAATAAGTAACATTACATTACATACATTAATATTGGTGCCTCGCACGCACTTTTTATAGGCTGTGGCGTTTATTGAAAGCCGCAGCTTTTTTATTTTTGTAAGACAGAACTAGCAAATCCAAACTTGAGATGCAACAAGCAAAACCCGTTAATGGTACATATTAATATTGTCCCATGCTAAAGGGTGATTTTGCTCTGTTTGAAACGCATGCTTCGGATTTACCAGATAAACGGAATTAACTTTTTTGTTTTCAGTTTATATACTGTAAATTGTTCTCCATACTTGCTCTGTAGATAATCGTCGGATTTGGGAATATATCCAAATATAAATACTAAAATGAGACCAAGTGGTATAAGTAAACTATAAATATTGTTAGAGATGAGCGCTAAACCTAATACCCAGAGGCAATCCCCTAGATAATTAATATGAATCGCATATTTAAATAACCCTCCTGTATATAGCTTTCCTTGATTAGCAGGATTGTCTTTAAAAGGCTTTCTTAACAACTCCGAAACGGTGTTTAGCATACTTCCTCCTACAAATAATACCCAACCTAAAATAAGTACTACTACATTTGGATCTTGATTACTAGTAATCATTAAGATTGGGAAGCCTAAATAATAGATCCCAAAAGCAATACTGTTCATGATAGCTTCTTGCCATGCTATTCCTCTAGTCAACCATATAAACATCATAGCCGTTAATCGTAAAGCTGTAATAATCAAAGCAATAAAAAGCCCTAGTGCAATGCCTGAGTTGTCATAAGTAATGAAAAGTAAATAATATGCAATGACTAGATAGATCATTTCAGCAACTACAATCAAGATTTTTTCTTTTATCGTTGGCCGGTTAATACCATACATTGTAGTACACTCCTTCAACTATTTATTGGATAGGAAAATATACTTCTACAATATTATTTTCCTCCGATGTACGATATGGATTCGTTTGATAAACTTCAAACGGCGCCCCATTCAGATTATAGTAATTCTCTTTAATCCACATATGTAGCTTTGTATGAATAGACGGTAATTCATCATAAGAACCAGTAAGCGTCGCCATTGCGCAAAGACCGGGGTTAAACACTTTTGTTTCATTTGTGGCCTCTGCCAAAGGAATTGCTATTTCTACATCATATTTTTCTGGTACATATTCTGCGCTATGAAAAATGGCAAGTGGTTTCGCAATAGGTGCTAAATTTGCAAACAAAGCTCTACTCAATAATTCATTAAAGTGTAATAGAAAATCAGCGGTATTCATTTGTTTTCGTTGAGATAATATATGAAAGGTCAAGTGATTCATAAGTTTAATCTCTATTTTATCTAAGTACCCCATGATATGTTCCGCTTTATTTAAGCATTGAATATCAAGCTCTAATTTTTTTAATAGCGAACAATAATCAGTTATATGTTTTGTTAATTTTTCTTGCTTGGTTTGCATTTTAGCGTTTAAAAAGTCCGTATCTTCCAAATTTGCTAAAATAACTTTGATTTCTTCAAGCGAAAATAAATAGTTTTTTAATCGCGTAATCAATAAAGCCGTTTTTAATTGGGAAAGATGATAGTAGCGATAGTTATTTTGACTGTCTATGGAAGCTGGCTTTAAAAGCTCAATTTCATCATAGTATCGAAGTGTCTTCAACGTAAGATGTGATATTTTCGAGAATTCACCAATTGAAAGCATAATCATCACCTCCTTTCATAAATTACTTTAAATATAATGTTTCCTGTAGGGGGAAGGTCAATAAATATAGCTAGTCTTCGATTAATTTTTTACTGGCTGCTGCCTGAGCTTCAAAAAAAATGACCAGGTACTCCATTGAGCGCCTGGTTACTTTTGTTTAGAATTTTTGTATAAATAAGCTCCCATCAGATTGAATCTCAGCATAAAACACTTCTTCTATCTCTTTTATATTGGCCCTGCTTAATTCATTTTTTAACCAATCTCTACTTTTACCAACTTCCAACAAGTTTTTAGGTAATAATTTTCCATCCGTAATTATTTCAATCGGTAAATAAGTCGGTGGCGAAGGATATATGTTTAAGTCACTTTTTTGTGTCCCTTGATATTCTGGCTTTTTGAGAATACTAAATCTACCATTCGGTTCTAGAATGGCGAAATCAATTTCTGTTATTGAAAAGATTTGATTTTGCCTAATCAACATCGATAGGTCATCAATATTAACACCTGTTCTTTTTAATGCTTTTCTGTCTATCTCTCCATGTTTTATAATAATTGTAGGTTGACCATCAAGGATTACTCTAATTTTCCCTGACTTAAGACTTATATAACTAATTATTATAGTAAGTAAACACCAAATTACTAGGCTAAGTAGATCCTTTGTGTAATCTTTTGTACTAAGAACAACCATATTTGCAGCCATGGACCCTATTGTTATTCCTGTTACATAGTTAAAAAAAGTTAAATGACTTAATTGTTTTTTTCCTAAAAGACGTGTAAGAGCTAGAAGGACAAAAAAAGTTATAATTGTTTCACTAGCTATTTGTAAGTAGCTGATATCGTTCATTGTTTCACTCCTATCCATAATAGAATGGTCAACTATTTAAGAAAATACACAAATAGCCTGGGCTCAACATTAATGGAGTGCCTAGGCTTTAATAATTTTTCACTTGTGCTTAGCATAGCGTGAATCTTGATACGCCTTTGTAACACTGCGTCGTCTTTAGCCATGTCCATCCTATTTAGATAGGCGAATTGTTTTATAATGGAACTTTTACTCATTTTAAAGTACAGAGAGAAAAAGTAAATAGATGTAAATTAAAAAAATCTAGCTGTCCAAGTTAAAAGAGGGCGTAAAAATGGGTAGTTTTTTCATAATACTTATGGTCTTGTTTATCATTATTGCGAATATGATTGCGTTTATAGCGTACAAAAAAAGAATAATCTTTATTTTTCTGCGTTCATACTATTACTACTAGCAGTCTTCTTTGGTGCTATTGGCGGGACTTTAGCGGTAATGGTTATTTGCGATCCTTTTGTGTTGTTTTATAGCATGCAAATAGAGTACTTTTTATTGATCAATAGTGTTATAAAGAAGAAATTAATTTTCGTTCCTAAAACTAAAGCAGAGGTTTTAAATAAAAAGAAGCATTCCTTCCTCTGAAAGAAACACTCCTTTTGTAATCATAATATTTAATCAAAAGCTCGGCATTGTTAAATAAGTTTATCATCATCTCCACCTTAGTATCCTCAAACCCTTAACAGTAATAGTTGAGACCCGCAAGCAAAATTAAATCAAGCTAACGATCGCAGTATATCATCGATTTTTTTGCTGTTGGAAATAATTCCATTATTCATCCATGTTAGAAAATCAACCTCGTAAACACGGTTGTTTCTAACAGCGGGCAGATCGCGCCACTCTGGCTTCTGGAGCAGTTCCCTCTCCTTCCCTTCTTCCTGGCTATGCCATTTATCGAAAGTAATGAACAGGTGATCTGCGGTTAGCATACGCAGGTCTTCTACAGTGAGAGTGAACATACCCGGCCTGTTCGCTTTTGAAGCTACACCTACTGCGGAGTGGGAGCGCAAACCAACATCGCCATAAAGAACTGTTGAAACAAAGGCTTGCCCTCCTTCCGTATATTGGATGATTTGGTCCGCCGAAATACGCAAAAAAGCAACACTCTGCCCTTTCATAAGATGACTCAGCGTTTGACTCGCACTCCTTGCTTTGAAATCATAATTTGCGATAGCTTCATCGGCCAACTCCGCCCGTCCGAAATAATCAGCGACGGTACGTAGCAGTGTACGCCAATTATTGGTCTGCTCACGCAGGATGCACGTGTTGGATATGCGTCGGCACTGAGCATATTGCTGTTGTTCGTAACGATCCACAAGCAATATCAAATCAGGTTTATAATAGGAAAGCTCTTCAAGATTGTCGCTGTTCTCCTCAAATGTCGGAATATCGTTTAAGCCTAGATAATCTTGTTTTCCCCATTTCTCATGCCGATATTGGGCGATAGGCTCCATTTCCAGCGCGACAATGAAATCCTCCAAATATGGCGCTACTACTCTAAGCTTTCCCTTACGACTGAGACGGTATTGTCCGGGCGATATGCCTACCGTCTGCTTGAAACGGCGGCTGAAATAATATTCATTGCTGAAACCTGCATTTAGCGCAATATCGAGCAACTTGTCATCGGCACTGGCCAGCCACTTCTTGGCTTGATTAATCCGTACTTCATTCAAGTACTGGAGCGGTACTTGACCAGTAGCTTTTTTGAACAAACGGGTATACTTCCAACGATCAATACCTGCGAGGGAGGCCAACTCTTCCACGGTCAGAAGCTCACGGTAATATTGATGAATGTGCCGTATACTGAGCTCTATCCCATGATACTCGGTATCCGTTCCCTTCTCTTCAATTGCTGGTGCATTTTGGTGGAATAGAAAGAGCAGCAACTCTTGGAATTTTACAAATCGTTGGAACAGCTCGAGCTCGTCGCTCGCTCTGCGGAGTCCATATAACTCATTAAGGAGTTCCATTGTCTTTGCGAAGGGTGAGCAGGCAAGCTCTTGCTTATCAGGCAGTAAACCCGAAGCTGCATCATAGCCTCTCGTTTCAAAGCGCACCTGGTAGTAACTGCAGTTCGAAATCTTTTGATCAATAGTGAAATATCTGCCTGGCCCCTGTAAATAACATTTTCCTTGTCCCGTGCCACTCATAATAAAGAGGAGTTCATAACTTTCCTTATCGTTCCTATTGCTGCCCTCCGAATCATTCATTTCAGCTTGATCGCCCACAACGATGAAGCGGATGGATCGCAAAACATATTGGACTAATGGGGCTATCTCGGCTTGTTTGCACTGTTCAATATCCATTGTTACTAACAACCGCCCTTTAATTGATATTCATTCTCAATGAATATAGTGTAAATCAAAAAGAGCCGCCCATCAACCTTAAACTGTACTTTTTTAAATTCAGAAAAAAGAAGTTAATGTAGAAATGTCCAATAAATACTTTACTAAAAAAGTACAGGAATAATACAATTCCAATCTACAGGCTAGTGATTACATATATAAGAATGTAACCGTCATTTTATTGCGAAAACTGAAAATGGTAAATTACCTAGAGAAATTTTTAAAGCAGCAGGTTTAGATGTCAATTAATTGGTTTAAAGCGTAGACAGAGGAAACGTTGGCGTACCACTTTTCGTATAACTGGAGTTGAAAGTTTACAAGCTATTCGAAAAACAAATGCAAGACGTTCGTCAAAAGGTGAATTAAGCTTAGCGGGAAAAATTGTCAATGGAAGTTGAAAAAGCTGCCGCAAAATACAGACGGCAGCTTCAAAAAAGTGTCTAGCCTTTCTTAAAATTGTCCTTTATAAAGGGATCAGTTAAATTTCCGACTATGGTGATAAGTCATGCCAAGGAACGTAATCACCCTATCTCGTATTAAGGAGCCAGTAATCGAAGTAAATCGTCCAGCTTCAACTCGTTAGCCGTAATGGCTCCCGTCTGCCAATAGGATCTCTCAACTGGATATACATGGCCGTTCTTAAATGCAGGAACGGTCTGCCATAACCGATCTGCCTTCATCTCCTCAAGAGCTTTCGCGTTGCTCTCTTCCTCCCACGTCCCATTGGATGGAAGTAAAATTATATGGTCCGCGTCAAGTTCAGGAATGACCTCCTTCGACAAGACGATATTGCCCTCCGTCATTGCCTCGGCGAACCCCGGAGCCTTCAGTCCAAGATCCTCATACAAAATTTGTCCAACAAACGTGTTATGAATGCCGAAAATATTAATCGATTTGTCTACGACGTTCATTCGCAGAACAACAACCTTCTCATCGCCGATCGCCGCGTTCAGCTTCGTTTTCACATCTGCAATACGTGCATCGTAATCAGCAAGAACCTGCTTCGCCTTATCGCTTAGTCCAAGCAAATCGGCGATTAAAGTCAAAGTTTTGCGCGTATCCACAAGTACATCATCCGGCAAGCGGAACGTCGGTGCAACCTTAGAATAGAGCTCGTATTGTTCAACATCTACCTCTCCAGCGCCGATAATCAAGTCTGGCTCGGATACAAGCAAAGCTTCGATGTTCCCAGTCACGTCAAACAATGGCACATCCAGTTTCAAATAATCCTGTTTGCCCCACATCGGGTTATAGTATTGCACAATGGGCGTTACCCCAAGTGCAACTAAATAATCTTCCCGATAAAGAGCTGAGACTCGCTTCGGATTTTTCGGAATCTCCACCTCTCCGAAGCCATCTGTTACGACACGTGTTTCGGTCTGAGGCGTGCCTTCGCTTGAAACTGCCGTTGCGTTTGCAGGCTGATCGGTCGTCCCCACAGCTTGATTGCCTGTCGAGGCGCAACCTGACATCGTAATCATTCCTGCAGTTATAAGCGATATCCATCCTGTTTTCATAAGCATCAATCTTGCCATGATTAAATTCACTCCCATAATTTATGTATAGTAGCAAAACAATTCGATTATTTATAATGATAATCATTATCGTTTAGCCTGAGTAGATAGTACCCCAAATTGGTTTACATAATCAATACACATTCTCTACGACTGGCTTTATACAAACTCGTCACTTCCGTATAAAGGAAAAACAATAAAAACACGCATGAACCAAACGGACGTCATGACTTTTTGCGGTAGTTTGACCCTAAAAAACGGATGCGAACACCTTATAGTAATCAAATCGTGATTAAAAAAATATGGTAGTATATGTGCTCTCATCCACTTTACATATTATTAATCTATAAAGGATGCCCCACTCCAAAGTCTATTTATAGACATTAAATATAGAATGGTAAAAGTTCCAAATTCAAGCAATTTACTCATTTAATTAAATGGCCCTTGAATGCAAATAGACGCATTCCTTATTAGGGAAATGCGTCCTTAAGTGTGTTTCCAAACTTTCACTTGGAAACGTTAATTGAATTTATAATGTATTTAGTATTCAAGAATAGACAGTATAGTAATACTTCAGACTATTCATATAAAAATACCTGTTTTTTTAAGCACAGTTGAAGCAACAGTTATCCCAAGTAATGATGAAAACACCAAACAACAAGAAACATACTCGCTATCCCCCAAGCAGTGGTACTCCATATCCACAAAACTACAGATTTAGCTTTTGATGAATTTTCCTCTTCTTCCATATTTGCTTTTATAAAAGCAACCTTACTTTCCATATCTTTTTTCATAGAAATGAGCACAACAAATCCAATTATTATGAAACCAATAGTTAGCCAAAGTAATAGGTCCATCTTTACACTCCCTTTATAACATTGAATTTCACCGCAATTTATTATAGTAATTAGATGCTACAAAGATAACAATAACCCTTGTGTTAATTCAAGTGCGTTTTAGTATATAAAATACCCTGTGAAAATAATACATAATCACCTATTAAAATACTGAAACTTAAAGTGCCAAAAGCTTTATTTGAAAAGCTTTTCCAAAAGAACCTTATTCAACAATAGGACCCGATTGCTGAATAAGGACTGTTACTTAAGTTAATAGAATTGTTATAATTTCCTAATATATAAAAAAGCCGATTCTCAATTGAAATCTACTTTTTCTTTCACTAAAGCTCCCTGTTAGTTGAACATGCTATCCTTACTTTTTAGATAATGGCTTCAGCATATTAATTCCAGCAATTTCAAATCCAAGCTCTTCATACAGTTTACGTGCTCCTGTGTTACTACCGAAAACATGAAGTTTAAAATAATAGATTTCTTTTTGGATTAAGAAATTCTCTATACAATTCATAGTTTCTGTTCCAAAGCCTTTACCTCTGAAATTTTCAAAAATATAGATTTCATAGAGAAAAGCACTTTTTTTTCTCTTCCTCCATTTTCAACCAAACAAAGCCTATTACCTTATCTCCTCTTTGGATATTAAAAAGGTGATGGTTAGGCGTTTTAATTCCATTAGGGAGTAAACCTTTTAATTGTTTAAGTGCTTTGGTAGAAGGGTCATCTCCCTGTTCATGTATATTTTCAGATAATACATCCGAATATCTTTCAATCTTATTTTGGAAGTAACTCTCAAATTCATCTTTAGACATTCTTCTTAATAAAATCTCATCCATTATTGTCTCCTCGATTTGTTTGACTTTTCGATAATGTAACGTAAATCATGAACTAAACTGCGCTACTCTAATAAAGCGATTCCTCAATAAAGAAAACTCATGTTAAGATAAAAACGCAAATGTAATATGTATTTGCTTGACTCAACAATCTGACCCTTAAATGAAAAGGAGCACGTATCTTTTTAAGAGTTGCGCCCGATCGTAATATAAGGTTAACCAAAAAACAAACCGTTTGTGTCTAGGAAAGAATGATCTTTTTCGATTCTCATTCTAAAATGGTTCATTATTCTTATCTGTTCTTCCGTTAACCTTTCTTTATTCCAGTACATATGCATTAAGCTGTACTCAAAGACTTCTTTTAGTTTTATAAATAAGGGCAGTTTTTCTAACATTTCCTTCGGGAGATCGTTTTCCTCTTGGTATCCCTCGATGATTGCTTTTGTAATACCTCTGCCATATTCAATGATGTTCCCACCACCGACAAATGAATACTCTATCGCACTATATATGGGAACAGCTAAATCAAAGATATAAAAATTCTTCTCACAATCTTGAAAATCAACCATTGACAGTTTTACATCACGATCTACCAATATATTCTCTAACCACAGGTCACCGTGTAACAATCCATAATTGGACTTGTCTTTTGGCATGCTTTTAATCTTTGTTAAAATTTCTTGTGCAACAGCTCTAATCGTAGTCTCTTCCTCAGGAATATATTTCAGGAAAGCATATTCCTCATTTTGATACCAATCCTTGATATGTCTAGTCGGATGTATCTCTTCAAATTTTCTAGAGAGGCGATGTAATTTACCAATTTGCCTGCCTAACTCTTTTAAAACATTTGCCTGCCATTGGTTTCTTGGTAAGTGTTTACCTGCAGCAGATTCATAAAGAACCGTTAATACTTCCTTGTGATTAAAGGCTATCTTTTCTACCTCTTTACCATTGATTGAAACGATTGCAGGTGATACACCTAGCCCTTCTTTATGTAGGTAGTTTGTATAGGTAACCTCTTCTAATTGCTCATCATAACCTTTGTAGTTTGTCATTCTTGCAAAGTATTCACCTTGTTTTGCGGAACACCGAAACATTTCATTTGTTACTGCTTCCACCTTAATAAAATCCACTGGATATATGTCATTAAGCAATTCTAGTATTTTTTGTTCCATAACAGCGATCTCCCGTCTAAATAAGTTAATTAACGAGTTACAGATGATATGTAAACTATATCATAAATTATCCAATTTTTACGTTTTTATAGCCGAATAAATAAAGGACATGCCTTGTTAGACGTATGCTCACTATTAGAGACCTTCAAATTCACGAAAAAAGACACTTTCCTTTTTACAGAAAGTGCCTGAATGCGGTATAAATATTATATTTTTACTAAGACAGCGTTAACAAAATCGGTTTTTACTTGTGGATATTTGTAGGCTGAGACGTTGATAGCTTACATTTCTTTCAGAGAAATCCTATTCTACTAAGGATTTTGTTATTTTCCTATCTTTTTAATTGCCAACATTGAATTGTCCTGAATGATTCCTGTATCTACGAAACCAAATGAAGCGTATAATGTTTTTGCTATGACATTACTTGTTCGATAAAAGAGGGTTATATATTCTGCTTCTCCATTTGGCATCGTTTCAATATCCATCAGCATTTTTTCAAAAGAAAGTTTGCCGTACCCTTTCCCCTGGTGACGCTTATCGATCATAATATGCCAAATAAAATAGCTCTTTTTCCCGTAAAAGACTTCATTTTCAAATGATTCATGATCCAACGTATCATAAATATACATCAAAAATCCAACCGCAACTTCATCGACATAAATGGCCAAGGGAGTCGCTGGTATACCGTCGGCGTTCAACGCATGAGCGTCTGCAAAGCTTCTAAGGTTCGTCGTTTCGATAAAGTCTTTCTGGTTTTCTCCAACTTCAAGTGCTATTACTTCCTCTATATTATCTCCAGTTATTTTTCGTAATTCAATCATTTTTTATCCCCTCTCCTAAGACAACCACTTCCACATATGTCCAAAAACACCCCGAATGGAATTCCCATAATTTACAAAAATTATATAGAAAATTTTCATCAATGTAAACTGAGTTCTAATCCTTGTGCCGCAAATTGAATGGAAATAGAATCCTTTAACGGCATAACTAAACTTCATTTGGGAGCAGTATTACCATTTACAAGTGTAGAAAAATTATTAATCTTGAGAAAGGTATAACCAATTGAGTTAATCAAAAGGATTTTTTAACATATAGCTGAAGAAGTATCGATTAAATGACTACTTTTTAACATTTATTACTTTGTATCCAATAAATAAGATGAAAAACCAAACGGGTGCGACATATAGGGCAACACGCATATCTGGAATAAACGCCATTAACACAATCACCATTAATAAGAATGCAATGGCCATATACGTAGAAAGTGGATAAAGCGGAATTTTGAATCTCAGTTGGGCTACTTCCTCTTTCGTTTTTGCCTTTCTAAATTTCAATTGGGCTAATAAAATAATCATCCAGCTTGTAATAACTGCAACCGTCGCAACAGCAGAAATATAGATGAACACTTTTTCAGGTACTACATAGTTTAAGACAACTGCCATTAATAACACCGCTGAAGAAAATAAAATCCCTCTACGCGGACTACCGTTTTTGCTTACTGTTTTAAAATATTTTGGACCATCTTTTTGTACCGATAAGTTGTGTAGCATACGTCCTGAACCGTATAAACCACTATTAAATGCAGACATTGCTGCTGTAATGACAACAAAGTTAATAATGTGAGCCGCTGCAGGGATGCCGACGTAATCGAAAATTTGAACGAACGGGCTACCTTCTGAACCAACTTCGTTCCAAGGATAAATCACCATCATAACGCCTAATGCACCAATGTAGAAAATTAAAATACGCCAAACGATGTTGTTAATAGCTGAAGGAATGGACTTGCTAGGATTCTTTGCTTCTCCTGCAGAAATACCAACTAATTCAACCCCACCAAATGAGAACATAACCAATACTAGTGACATTAAAATACCATGGAAACCATTTGGCATGAAGCCACCGTGTGCCCATAAATTATCGAAGCCCATTGCTTCACCGTGGTTGCCAATACCGAAGAAAATAATGCCTAATCCTAGAACGATCATACCGATAATCGCAACCACTTTAATCATCGCAAACCAGAATTCGAATTCCCCGTAAGCTTTTACATTTGCTAAGTTTACAAGCATCATCATGATAAGTACGACAAGGGCAGTTACCCATTGTGGAATATCGGGGAACCAGTAGTTAATGTATACACCGACAACTGTTAATTCTGCCATGCCCACGACAATCCACATGAACCAATACGTCCAACCAGATAAGAACCCAGCAAAACGTCCTAAATATTTATTCGCGTACGTACTGAACGAGCCTGACACAGGTTCCTCTACTGCCATTTCACCTAATGCACGCATAATGGTGAAAATAACTAATCCGCCAATTAAATAACCTAGTAAAATAGATGGCCCAGCCATTTGAATGGTTGAACTAGAGCCATAAAATAAACCGACCCCAATGGATCCGCCAAGTGCAATTAATTGCATGTGACGCGTACTTAATCCGCGCTTTAGCTGTGAATCTTGATGATTGTCTTTCATAATGTCTAACTCCTACTACGTTTAGATTTTCAAATAATTTGCTCAAAAAAGGAATAAAAAAAACGCCCTTTTGGATTAACCAAAAGGACGATTCAACTCGTGTTACCACCTTTAATTTATAAGCAATTCACATTACTTACCTTAAGAAGTACGGTCATTTGACGATACTCTCGCACATGATTACGGATGCTTACCGTTGTAGCCTACTTAGCATGATCTTTTCGGTACACAGCTCCAAGATGAATTCTCAATCGTTTTACATGCACCTCTCATCAACCGGTAACTTTCTGTTCGTAAAAATAATTGATACTATTTCTTTTCATAGCCTTTGTTCTATACAAATATTTTTGAATTGTTTCTCATTTTACAGAAAAAAATTATTTTGTCAATATAATTCCCAAAATTTCTTCCTAACCCGCTTACATTTCCTATGATATTTTACTATAGCGTGGTTGATTCTTTTAGCAATCTCACGAGAAAGAGTAGATTTTCGCTAAATAAAGCGCCCGATTGTTAAATATTAAAAGACCCGAAAGTCGCCGTTCGCTTCATTACACCCTCTTAAAACCTAAAATATATTTCAATCAGGAACAGGAAACTACTATCCTACTTTTTGCTCTGTCGATATACAATAAAAGTAAGTCCATTTAATAGCAATGTAAAAATGAGAAGGACGGCTGTGGCGATCACTACTGCACGTGTGGTGTCCATTAGTGCCGTCCAATCCTCAACTTTTACTAAATGATAATTATAGAAAATCTGAAAACTAATTGAAATAGCACAGGCACTGATGCTGAGAACGGAAAGGATGCCCCAATTATTATGTTCATGTTTTTTATTTCCCATGAGATAAATAATTGGCAGTATCCAAGCGATTAGTCCAAGTAAGAGACTGCCAATATTAAGCCAACCAATCATATCGAATCCCTCTTTCTATTTTTGTATTGTTGTTTAACAATACTTAACGGTAAATTGTGGGAAAGGTTTCAATTATAAACACTAACTGTATTTAGCCTATATACAATATCGCCCTTTAAAAGAAAAAGACGCGTTCGAAAATAAACGCGCCCGATTGCAGAAGATTATGATTCTATTAAAACTGCCATTATAAATTTTATATTTTAGCTTCACGTGCATATTTATTGATGGAGATATTTTTTAGAGAAAATTTCACTATTAATAACCCAAATACTCCACCTAGCATATTAAATAACAAGTAGATAGCATCTACAGGACCAAGGTTTCTTGTAGTTAAATTAAACGACCCCAATAGGAGACGTAAAAACTCAATACATAAACAACACAATATCACTATAAAAACGGCTTTCTTTACATTTTTTAAATTGGAAAGAACGAATAAAAATATACCTAAAGGGAGTAATAATAAAAAATGATAAAATATAGCTGAATAGCTCCATAAATAAATATTGAAGTGGATCGCATCAAAAATTCCAAACCAGTCATTAGCTGTAATAAAACTTCTACTATTGTCTGCTGGATTTTGAGGTATAAGTGTTAATCCCCCTACTTTTATTTGAATTAAGCATATTAAATAAAAGATAAAGCTGTATAGGATAACTCGTCTTTGATTACGCTTGCTTTCTTTTCTAAAGTAATCAAGAAATACATCGATAAAAATATATAACAACAAAACTAAAAATCCTAAAGGAACAATATTATATAGAGCGTAATTTGTATGCAAGTAAACACCTCCTAAATTTTGTAATAAATCTTATTTTAACAGTGTTAGTCAAATAGCGTTCTTCTATTAAACTGATTTTATATGGCCCTATTTATGAAGAAAGACACTTCTCACATTTAAGAAAAGTGCCGTAAGTGGAGTTGCCCTTTTAAAAAAATATGAGGTTTTTATAATAAGTTTGTTTATTTTCCACTATGTTATTCAAGAATAGCGCCTGATTGTTGAATAACTTAGGTAAAAATTATTTCTTTTCTTTGTCGGTCCATAAAACTTTGTATATAAATGCTAGTTCAGCTTCTTCAATACCTAAGGGCAGTTCCCCAGTTGTGCCACCTCCAGAACGCAGTTCGTTTTTAGTAGTGCCTAGCCATGCTGTTAAATAAATAGGTTTATTTTTTTCTAAAGTCATTTTTTCGTCGATTAGCAAACCGAAAGATGATGTTGTCATGTTATTTGAATAAAACGTTGTAGCAAGCCCAGAAGGTATACCATTTAAAAGTTTTAAAGAATGATCTTCGTCTCTATTGTCAATTATTCCAAAAGAAATAAGGCTGTCATTATATTTTGTTTCGAGTTCATCCCAAGTCTTTAGTAACTCCTCTTTAAACTTACCGTTTTCAAACACTTCCACTGAAAATTGCAAATCATCATCTTCTTTCAAAGTGCCATTCAACTTAAAAAATTCGATTTGCTCTACACCTGTTTTACTAATTAATAAGGTTTCTTTTTCACTCATGTTGTAAGACTCAATGGTTAATTTCGAATTTGATGGAGATTTTTTTGTTTCTACTCCTGCACACCCTGTTAACAACAATGTGATAACTATAAACAAGCAATAGTTTTTAAAATAACGCATATTCGCTCCCCCAATTAATGAATGTTTCATTAAATTATTTCTTATCCATTTTTTTGCAATACGCATTACTCCAATAAATGGCCCTTTTCATGAAAAAGGACACTCTCCTATTCAAGGAAAGCGCCCGATTGTTTAATAGAGTATTGACGCAAATAGAACGTGAAGAAAGATATCTGCTGAGATATGTGCAATCATTGCATATTCTAAGCCCTTTCTCCAGTATAAGTAACCAAACCACAAGCCTAAGAGCCCATTTAACACCAATGCCCGTATGACAATAATGGTAGATAGATCGCCGAATACTTGTATTGTCGCTGGCAAATGCCCTAATCCAAATAGTATTGCTACAAGAAAAATTGCAACATAGTAAAAACTAGTAGGAATGTTATCCTTTTCTTTTTTTGTTATCCTGGCCAATAACCATACAATGAACGTCATGCCAAACAATCGCAGCATTAGTTCTTCTGTAATTCCTCCGTATAGTGAAGCAAGTAAACCTTGCCACCAATTTGGTGAGGGAAGTTGATCCATTGGAGCCCCTATCAGAGGGCTAAATACGAATAAATCAAGAAGAATGATCATAAGGCTTCCAATGAATGCCCCAACAATACTATTGATTAACCACTTTTTTGAAATATGTACTCGTGTCTTAGGATAAACAATTCCATTTAATAGTGGAGCGTTTAACCCTGTACGATTTTGAAGTCTTAAACCAACCAATATCAATACAAACATATAAAAAACTTGAATAGTTGAATTGATAATAATGATTAATGAAATTGGACTATCTCCCGGTACCGATTGATTGCCCATTAAAGTTATCGAATATGGAATGATAGCGAATATTCCTATTATATTTAATATTGTAAATAACAGGACTAGTTTTATTCTCCAGTTTCCCACGTATACACTCCTTTCAATAGCCTATTTGATCTAATCCGATGACTATAATAATCAAAATCACATCAATCATAGCCAAGACCCCAGAGATTTTTCCGACTGTATCCCCAAACCATATGGTAAAAATAGACGCAAAAATGGCTATAACACCTATCATCATTAAGAGAATACCAACTCTACTTCCTAGTCTTTCTTTATTAACCGGTTGCCACGTTTCCCTAAAACCTGCAAGAAATGCAAATGCCTGTTTTGTCCGAACAATATTGCCGGCCCAAATTACAAAGACACCGAAAACTAGGCCGATTCCCATTTCCATTCCCATTACTTTTGTCCTCCCTTTTTATGAGCAGTTATTTTTATAAATTTTACCTATGTATTCAACCAAATGACCCGTTTATGAAAGTGGCTTTTTATAGTACATTACGTCACTTTTGTTTTAATTATTTGGTCAATTATAGCATATAAAACAATATTTAGTTTACGGGCATCCAAGAAGAGGTTTCTTAAACATACTTGTTATAAACAACCATCTTTTAATTTCTCACTAAGATCTTTGTTGTTTGCTTGCAACTGCAGCTCTTCAACTAAACTGCTTAGTTCAAATAAGTTATTAATAATTAAATTGTAAAAAACCAAACATGTTCGGTAATATAAAGATCAAAAATAGCCCTGTAAACGAGTAGGTTATAAATCTTTTTCTATCTATACCAACTCTTAATTCCCAGAGTCCCAGACATACTAAATACAAACCTAACAACATACTAATCATTGGTAATATTACTATATAAATATTCATTTCATTTTCTCCTTTTTTTTATTATGTATCACTTTGAACTGCCATAGTCCCTCAACTTTAATACGTCTGAAATGAACAGAAGTTCCAAAATTAAATAAATTATCCATCTAAATTCACAAAAATTTAAACTAAAGTGCTCCGTTATTTTAAGTACTTTTCTTTACTAACACCAATTTAGTATTTTTTTCAATCACATGACCATGTATATTTTCACTCCTATATACTATTTTCGGAAAATTTGATAAATTAAGAGAAAGGAATGTGTTGTGCGTTACAAAAAAAGGAGGCTATCCAAATGAGTAAAAAAGAACTTTTGCAAAATGGAGTCAATCAAGTTTTTTACGAAGAGGAATGGTACCCACCGTTATCAGAAGCATTAAAGAATCTCACTGCTGCACAAGCATGTTGGCAACCAGAAGGAAATGCCGCGAATACGATTTGGGAAAATGTAAACCATTTACTAATCTTTAAAGAGCGCTTAGTTTCTCGCTTACATAAAGATGACACATTTGTTGCTCCACAAAATAATGATGAAACGTTTGTCCAAGGTGGCGCTCATGATGAAGATGCTTGGCAAGAAACCGTGACGCGAACGCTTCAAGTACATGATGCCTTACAATCTTCATTAGCATCCCTTCAAGAAGAGGCATTAGATCAACCTAGTCCTGCTCTTCCAGTTTGGCAACAATATCTAAATATCCTGTTGCACGATGCATATCATACAGGGCAAATTGTCCAACTTCGTAAACTACAAGGTTCATGGCCAGCTAAGCGCTCATACTTATAAACGAAGATTAAAACGACTTGCATATTGCACACAATAAGCGATTTAAAAGCAGATGCCTCCTAAAGTTAGAGACAAACTACCAACTGTAGGGGGCTCGTTTTCATTATCTCTCGCAAGCCGTGTGTCCACCTTTTGCGAGCTTGCGCTAATTAAAGCCTGTTACATTTTTCTGAATACCCTGTGATCATTTACTTTAAACAGCTTCAGATTTATCCCCCTCTTCACCCTATGATTGAGTCATTTACCTTTTCCTTACATAAGAAAAAACACTCTATATAAGCGAGCAAACTAGTCCAATGTTAAAATGGATCGTTTGAACACTTACATCGAGTGTTTTAAGTACCTCTAAATAGTGGGTTATGAAAGATATTGAATAACGTTTTGTATGTTTAGACAGCTCACATGCTTATGCTTGTAACGCCTCAATTGCTTGAGCTACTTGCTCTTCTGTTAAATTGTGACGCACGATGTAGCGGTTGCGCGCATGCTTTGTACATTCGATTGTACAGCCACCTAAATGCTTGGCTTCATTTTCCTCAGATGCGATGATTTGCTTGTTACATTCTGGGTTTGCACAGTTAATGTAACGTTCACAAGCTTCACCGTCATAGTGATCACGACCGATAATCACATGCTCTACTTGATTGATTGGCACCGTTAAACGCTCATCAAATACGTACATTTGACCGTCCCATAATTGGCCTTTCGCAACAGGGTCTTTTCCGTATGTTGCCACACCGCCATGTAATTGACCGACATCGCCAAAGCCTTCACGTTTCATCCAGCCGGAAAACTTCTCACAACGAATCCCGCCCGTGCAATAGGTTAACACATTTTTCCCTTCGAATAGCTCGCGGTTTTCACGTACCCATTCTGGTGTATCACGGAAGTTTTTTACATCTGGTCGAATCGCGCCACGAAAATGGCCGACATCGTATTCATACGTGTTACGCACATCTAATACTACTGTATTTTCATCTTGCATTTCAGCAAGGAATTGTTCGGGTGACAGGTAACGACCTGTTAATTCATGTGGGTTTACGTCTTCTTCTAAGCCTAAGTTTACTAACTCAGGACGTGGGCGTACATGCATTTTTTTGAATGCATGATCATCTGCCGCATCAATTTTGAAGACAATGCCTTCAAATAATGGGTCAGCTTGCATGTTTGCCATGTATTGCTCTGTTTGCTCAATCGTACCCGAAACAGTACCGTTAATACCCTCATTGGCTACTAAAATACGACCTTTTAAACCGATCTCTTTACACATTTCTAAGTGCGTTGCTGAAAACACAGCTGGATCTTCAATCTTCGTGTAATGGTAATATAATAATACTTGATATTTCATTGTTTTCCACCTATCATTTCAATATTTGCAGGATATTCCTGATAGTGTCTTTTACGACCTATTAACAATAAAGGATAATCAGTTAATATGCTATCGGTAATTAGACTGAAATGAGTATCAATATATTTTTCCACATTCTGGCCCTGTAGATGAAAAAAAGACATATTCCTTCCTAAAGAAATGTGCCTGATTGTTGCAAGAAGAAACTTTTCAATAAATTCTTTTTATATAACTTTACTGAAGTCTTTCAGCAATTATCTCAATACGAGAGTTTGGAATCTTAGCGTGTTCAAATAAAATTAACAGCAGGATTTTTCAGAATATATCCAGGGGGAGCCCTTTTCATACAGAGATTATTCAATAATCTAAGATATTGATATCTTTACGAAATCTTAGTAACTAGTTAAAAATTAAATTTCATCAATTTAGCTTTTATGATTTACTGGGTGATTTTTAGCAAGTAACACCGCTCCAAGAATAGATTCTAAAGCGACTTAAACAAAAAGGCGCATTCTCCATTTTAAAAATTGCGCCTACTTGTTCAGTTACTTCATGATAAAACTGACAATAACTGAAGTATGATTCCCACATGATTATCAAGTAATTATTTGAATAACAACAATAATATAATAAAAAACGAAATAAATATATTGATAAACGATAATAAATAGACTAATATCATATTATCATAAAATCAATGAGGTGCTTCACATGAATGTTAAACTAAGTTCAACTTTTTTCTTAAAAATCGTTGCTTTTCTAATGGGCATTGCGGTACTTGCTGTATGTATATATTGGTTACCTCAAGCAGCTATACAAGATGCACAAGTGCGTCCAGGTGATTACTCGGTATATCCATTGTTAATATGTGCCTATGGCGTATGCATTACGTTTTCTGTTGCGTTGTATCAAGCATATAAACTATTGAGTTATATCCATATAAACAATGCTTTTTCTGAGTTATCCCTTAAATCCTTGAAGGCTATAAAAAAATGTGCTTTTACAATTATTTTCTTCATTTTGTTGTTAATCGTTTACTTAAGGATTTTTGCTATGTTCACAGGTGAAGATGCAGCAGGTCCGATAGCACTTGGTCTAATAGCGATTTTTGTAACAGCTATCATCGCTGCCATTATAGACGTACTTCAAAAGCCCATAAAAAATATCCTAGAAAAAATGTAGGTGTTTATTTTGCAAGTATAACTACTTTCCCTACCGAATTATGACCCTTAAATGACACAAAATTTAGACACTATATGAAGTTAAGTAGCTAAGAAGGATTGAAATCGGTATAGTACCGAGCTCAATCCTTTTATTTTCTCTTTTATACGTTTCTGATTTTCATATTCACTATACAGTACAAGTTCATGCTTAAATGAAGAAAGACACTCTCCACATTGATGAAAAGCGCCCGATAATTGAAAAGTTCACTGCCTATAAACAGTGAACTTTTCATACTTGATTTATTCATTAAGGTAGCTGTAAAACTTACTCATTAAATATTTGTCTATCTCTCCTAAATAGAGAGAACCCAATTTTTCATTCAATGCTTAGCCGTTTTTACATAAATAACTGTATTTAAATCGATCTTTTTATAAAAGGTTATAAAAAAAATTAATAATCAACATTTAAATTTGGTAGCAATGGTTTGTCTTCAATAGGTGATGATAAGGAAATCAATGTAGTAGAATCGCCATACCTCATGCTATCATTTTCAAATAATTCAAGTTCCTTTGTTGATTCCACTACTACCTTAATTAGATAATTGTATTCTCCGCTAATTCGATGACACTCTACTACTTGTGAAGCTTGCATACAATAATCAACGAAATTGTTGCACTTTGTAGTCCGGAAAAGGATAAAAGCAACAATGGATTTTCCGACTTTTTCATTCGATACTTTAGCCCTGTAGCTTTTTATCACGCCTTGTTCTTCTAGTCTTTTTACCCTCTCTGTTATTGCTGGTTGAGATAATCCTATAAGTTTTCCGAGGGCAGTCATTGACAACCGAGCATCTGATTGTAAATGCATGAGTATATCTCTATCAATACTATCCATTTAAGCACCCCTTCATATCATTTACGATAGTGACATCAAATTGTAGGACGTATATGACCCTGAAATCATTATATTATAATTTAAACTTGATAGCATCAAATTACATTGTTTTTATAACCAAATATAAATTTATTCCTTTATTATCAAATGTAAAATTCAAAATCTGATTAGTATAATTAATCCTATCAACTAATCAGGAGGCCTTTTATAAATGGATAATAATAGTGATTTAAGTAAACAAAATTCTTATGCAATACCCTCAGAACGTCTTCCTTGGGCAGGTTTAATGGCGCTCGCTATGGCTGGGTTTATATGTATCCTTACCGAAACTATACCTGCTGGTTTACTAATAGAAATAAGCAAAGGACTCGGTGTGTCAGAATCCCTTGCAGGTCAACTTGTTACAGCTTATGCTCTTGGTTCACTCATTGCAGCTATTCCTATAACCACTGCAACACAAGGATGGCATAGGAAGCCCTTACTGCTTTTGTGTATTATTGGATTCCTTGTATTTAATACTATTACAGCCTTATCTTCTAGTTTGACCTTAACTTTAATCGCTCGCTTCTTTGCAGGTGTAACGGCTGGAGTCCTGTGGGGGCTGACTGCGGGATATGCACGACTGATGGCGCCAGAATCACTAAAGGGAAGGGCAATGGCCGTAGCCATGATTGGTACGCCTCTTGCATTAGCTTTGGGTGTTCCTACTGGGACATTTCTCGGTTCCCTTGTTGGCTGGAGAAATGTCTTTGGCATAATGTCACTTTTAGCAGCATTACTGATTTTATGGATTATTTGGAAAGTCCCAAACTTCCCTGGACAAACATCTTCAAAACGAATGACTCTTCTAGAGGTTTTTATTACGCCTGGAGTTCGTCCAATCTTGTTTGTTGTATTAGCTTGGATACTTTCGCATAACATGCTTTATACTTATATCGCACCATACCTTTCCGAAGCAGGACTTGCCAAACGAATTGATTTGATTTTACTTGTTTTCGGTATGGCATCTTTAGTTGGAATCTGGGTTATAGGTATATTCATTGAGCGTAGACTACGTACTTTAGTTTTAATGAGTCTGGTCGGATTTGGATTAGCATCATTCGCATTAGGTATCGGAATTAGTCATCCTATTATCATTTATAGTGCTGTAACTGTATGGGGCTTAACCTTTGGTGGAGCAGCAACACTGACGCAAACAGCCATAGCAGATAACGCTAAAAAAGGTGCGGATATTGCCCAATCTATGTTAGTTACTGTTTGGAATCTCGCTATTGGTGGCGGGAGTGCAATTGGAGCAGTTCTGATCGAATCATTTGATGTGAGTTCTTTTCCATGGGTATTTATCCTCATTCTTCTTGGATTCCTAGTAGCATTTCGTGCAAATGTTTATGGGTTTCCTCAAAAAAACCAATAATTAATTTCTTGTAAAGAATGTAGTCATCCTCCTTTAAAAAGAATATCTAAAAGGGGTACTTGATATTCCTATACCATGTCACTGTAGGTAGAAGTTGATCTTTATCGGATTATTTCTAAAACATGGCCCGATTGCGCTGTAGATTAAACTAATACCGTTCTCCAAAAATCGTAAGCTACTTACTTTCCATAAAATAAAAGAGGCTACCGAAATAATATGGTAGTCTCTTTCTTTTTTTAATCACGTATCGGTTCTATTTAAAACACAATCCCAATAATAATCGCTGATAGAACACTTACAAGGGAGGCACCGTATAGCAGTTTTAATCCAAAGCGTGCTACCACATTGCCTTGCTTTTCATTTAACCCTTTTACTGCACCTACGATGGTACCAATCGAGCCAAAGTTAGCAAAGGATATGAGGAAAACAGAGACAATGGCTGCTGTACGCTCACTGAAGCTATCTTGGATTTTAACGAAGTCCAGCATGGCAACGAATTCATTTGCCACAAGCTTTGTTGCCATAATACTACCAGCATTCACAGCTTCATGCCAAGGTACACCCATGACAAAGGCAATTGGGGCAAAGACATACCCTAGGAAGCCTTGGAACGAGATGCCGAAAATGCCATTAAACACACCATTAATGAGGGCAATTAACCCAACAAAGCCTACTAACATTACCCCGACAATGATGGCTACTTTAAAACCATCCATAATGTATTCGCCTAGCATTTCAAAAAATGTTTGCTTTTCGCCTTCCTGCACTTCAATTATATCTTCCTCCGCTTTCACTTCATACGGATTAATGATCGAGGCTACGATAAAACCACCAAACAAGTTTAATATTAAGGCTGCCACTACATACTTAGGCTCTAGCATCGTCATATAGGAGCCCACAATGGACATAGATACCGTTGACATCGCAGAAGCACATAAGGTATAGAGTCGATGCTTTGGTAAAAAGCCAATTTGGTTTTTCACTGAAATAAATACTTCATTTTGCCCCACTATTGCCGCTGCAACCGCATTATAGGATTCTAATTTACCCATCCCATTGATTTTACTTAATACTAAACCTATATATTTAATAATAAACGGCAGAATTCTATAATGTTGCAATATGCCGATGATGGCTGACATAAAAACGATTGGCATTAAAACATACAGGAAAAATGTATGTGCGCCCTCATTCGCCATCCCACCAAATACAAAATTCGTACCCTCGTTGGCATATTCAAGTAGTTTTGCAAAGCTATCAGCAAAACCTTTAATTAAAAATTCCCCGATACCTGTTTTCAGTAGAAGAAACCCTAAAACAAGCTGGATAACAATCATCACAATGATTGGGCGGTATTTAATCTTTTTCTTATTATTGCTTGCAAGCCATGCTAAAAATAGCACGAGTAGTAGACCTACTATCGAAATAATATAATGCATGTTGTCCCCTCCGTTACGAACAATGTTTTCAAATGTTTTCTCTTCCCATCCCTTACTCCTCGATAATTGTGTGAAGAGAAATGTCCACCATATCAAAAAAGGACTTTTCACTTTCCTCGTGCGTTAAGCTTTCATTTGTTAATAATTGACTACCTACCGTCAAAATAGATAATGCCTTTACCCCATATTTTGCGGCTAACGTATAGAGGGCTGTGCTTTCCATTTCTACCCCTAGCACACCGAATTCCATAAACTTATGAAGCCTGTCTAATGTTTCACGATAAAATTCATCTGAATTATAAATATTGCCAACAAAAACATTTCCTTTTTTCCCTTGCGCTAGTTGAAACGCTTTCATTAATAAGGAAAAATCCGCTATTGGTGCGTAATTATTGCCGTAGAAAATTTTCTCCGTCAAATTGCTGTCTGAAGACACGGCTTGGGCTAGAATGATATCGCGGATTTGAATGTCCTTTTGCATCGCGCCACATGTGCCGATACGAATCAATTTTTTCACGCCATAATCGTTAACCAATTCAGTACCGTATATACTCATCGAAGGATTTCCCATGCCCGTCCCCTGCACTGAAATTGGCACGCCTTTGAACGATCCTGTGTAACCATACATTCCTCTTACTTCGTTATAGCAATAGACATTCTCTAAAAAATGCTCTGCTACAAATCTTGCACGTAAAGGGTCTCCAGGTAATAAAACACGCTCAGCTATTTCTCCCTTTTTTGCTCCTAGATGTCTACTCATTTTCATTCCTCCAAAAACTTGTTATTTATCTCAAATTCATTAGGTAACCGTTTTCATTTACCAATAAAAAAATACCCATAGCCATTTCCAAACCGATTTCTTCTACAAGAAATCCGTTCAGAAACTACTATGAGTATAAGATTTAATGATCATAACAAACTAGACCAGATTGTTACGTAGTGTACGGGAAATAATTGACCAAATTACCGAAGCAATTCTTGACGAATATTATCTAAATCTCTTTTGGAGGGAATCGTAGATATAATAACAACCGGCACTGTCGTTAAAGCAACTGGAAAATTACTTATAACAAAATCAATGTCATGCTGCTGCACCATTTCATCCGTTAGCCCTTTCATAATAGAGGTATTAATAATCAACTGGTCCCCAATTTCATTTTTAATCAAATTGGCTATATAATGGCGGATTGAAAACTCCTCACCAATGACCAAGAAGGCTCGTTTACTTTTATAACGTAGCCCTGAACGAACAAGCAAGGTAAGCTTGGTTAAATGAAAGTCATTATACAGGACAGAAGGGTACGCATTTTGCCACGTTTGCATACAGGTCTGCATATCTTGGTAAATTTGCTGACATTCGATTTGAACATAGTTTGTTAAATTACTTTTTGAAATCATCAACCATTCAGGAATGGCATTATCGATGAAAAGCTTGTCCAGGAACTCATAAACCTCCAAGCTAAACCGCTCATTCATATCTAGATTAGGGTAAGCCTTTGCCAATAAGATAAACAGCTGCTGCGCCATTTGATCGATTTCTTTATTCTTATATAATTTGATTTCCTTCATCGGCGTCATGTCTGACCCTTCATAATAATGATATTGGCTTAGACTAAATAGAGATTGCATAAAAAACCGTTCACTCTTTGGTAATTCAATCGAAAATTTTTCTTCCAGTGCCTGTGCAAAGTCTTTTACTGGCAAATAGAACATCCCACTTTCCCAGGCGTAATCACCCTCCGTAATTTTGACATAGTTGCCCTTTCTTACTCTTTCCAAGACAATGGCCACTAAAAAGGATAATTTCCTTTTGGAATTGATAAAATAAACAATGCTTTGCTCATGCTCTATATGCGTGATGTATTGATTGATAAAATCAAAGTCACTATTGGTAAATGGCCATCCTGTAAACTCATAGGCATCACCATATAATTTCCAATAAAAGTAACGGATATTCAATTCATTTCCCTTTACGGCTGGCGTCGAGTATGTGATGCGTAGCTTATACGGCTTCAAATCATGATTATTTAGTTGCATAATCAGCTTCTTCATCGAGGAGGTGCTCATAAACATGGCTTCTGCCAGCTCCTCCATTGACAATGGTTTCCTATTTGTAAACAATACATGCATTAGTCGATAGAAGATGGTTTGCCTGAACATGCTAGAAAGCACTTCACTAACGGTTGTACTTCGCCCATCGCGTTGTAGAAAAATTCCCTTTCCTCTAGATACTTCAATAGTCATCGCTGCTGGTAATTGCTGATTAATCTCCTCAACGAGCTTACGTATGGTCTTATCTGAAATATGTAAACTTTTTTCAACCTCTGCTAAGGTAAACCATCTTTGTTCAGAATCTAGCAGCGTTAATAATTGACTAGCTAATTTGAATTCCTTATCCACGTTCTCACCCTTATCCATCATTCACAAAAAGGAACATACATCACTTGCTGTATGTCCCTTTTCGCCTTTATTTCATATACGTATTCAATACTTTTGTGATGTCTGTATTAAGCTTGTTGATATCGACCGCTGTCACGGGTTGATTGACAAGCTGATATTTTTCTTTTAGTTTTATTATTCTTCGGACGCTATCATTTATGCGCTCCACTGTTATTTCCCCATTGCTGACGGCTGCTTTCACCGCTTCTATAGCTGCTGTAATATTGGCATACTCATGGGCAATTAAAATAATATCACTACCAGCCTTGATCGAATCGACAGCTGCTTGCCCGATCGCATAATGATTGGTGATAGCTTTCATCGTCATATCATCTGTCATAATAACGCCATCAAAGCCTAATTGCTTTCTTAGCATACCCGTAATAATTTCCTTCGACATCGAGGAAGGGTACTGTGGGTCAATCTTTGGCAATAAAATATGAGCGACCATAACGACATCTGCACCATTGTTAATGGCGTCTTTAAATGGGACAAGCTCTAGCTGATTCAAGTCGTTCAAGCTTTTTGCCACCTTTGGCAATTCTAAATGGGAATCCACTGACGTGTCACCATGCCCAGGGAAATGCTTGACGACAGGAATAACCTGCTCGGACTCCAGACCCTTCATTGTCTGAATGCCTAATTTGCTGACGATAGCAGGATCATTGGAAAACGAGCGATCCCCGATAATCGGATTATTCGGATTGCTATTGACATCTAATACAGGCGCAAAGTCCAAATTGAAGCCAAATGCCTTTAATTGTTCCCCTAATAATTGGCCTACTTCAAATGAAAACTTGGATTGGTTAATGTCCCCAATTTTTTTGTTCGTTGGGAAATTTTTTAAAGCGCCTGGTAATCTGACTACTTTGCCACCCTCTTGGTCAGTGCCAAGGAAAAGGGGTAGCTGATTATTCGCATTGGCAGCCATTAAGTCATTCATCAATGTGACCGTTTGCTGGGGTGTTTCAAGATTATTGCCATAAAGAATCAAACCACCTACTTTAGCCTTTTGAATGAGGCTTGCTGTCTCCTGCTGGAGCGTCGTACCTGACACACCTGCAAACATCATTTGACCGATTTTCTCGTCCAATGTCATCTGTTCCACTGTATCAGGTGCTTGTGGTTTAAGTTCCGTATAAACCGAAATATGATGAACGGCAGGATTGGTATCGCTGTCAGTCGGCTTCGGTAAGATCCACTTTAATTGATAGCTGGTATTGACTTGGTAGACAAGAATAATTTGATTGGTCGTCGGATCCTGATAGTAACGAACTTCATCAGGTTCACCCAACTTATTTTTAATATCTGCTAAACGAATGCTTTTAATATTTTCTTTCGATGAACGGATATCGAAGGCCTGTGAACCTCGATAACCAATCGTCACATCCTCATAATCTTCATATTGTCCATTGGCTGATTCAGTGACTTGCTGAGGTTCTCCCCATTGCTCATGAACCGTTTGTTGTTCAGTATCTCCTACTGTAAATGGCACATCTGGTATTTTTCCTTCTTGCGCGAATTGAGCAATGTCCTGTATGAGGACCTCCATATTTTCTGAACCACTTTCTTGTTCGGACGCATCCTCTTGAACGGGCGTTGTCTCAGGATTTCTAGTCGGTTGTGTGACTGGCCTCATTTTCATGCCGAGAAAAAAGACCAGACCCATTAACATCAGCACTAGAACTAGCAGCAAACCACGTCTTTTTTTATGCATGCAAAAACCTCCTTTACCAAGCAATATCGCGACTTCGAACAAATCTATCAACTAACGTTATCATAACTGCCACCTGAATTCAAAGCTCACGCTATGAACAGAATCACGGCCTTCTATAGAAAATATTATCGTAAGCTAGCAAAAATGCAAAAGAAGATGTTAAAATATTCACATAAAGGGGGATGTAACACATGGGGAAATTAAGTAAAAGAAATATATTGTGGATTGTGCCAATCGGTATCTTAGGGGTATTTTGGTACTTTTATGGCCCACAAAAGGATATTACGGACAACGAATACATTACATATGTAAAAAACTATTCCTATGAAAATAGTACAAAAACATTAGAGAGTGCCTTTGCCTCTGCCTGCGAAAATCCATATTGGGTTTATTTTGAAACACAAAAGGGACAGGATGTAGTAGAGTTCGAGGGCGATTGTACAGTTAACAATGAAGTAGCCAAGATCAATGTACAATTTCTTGTAGACAACGACATCACAAGTGTCCAATCAGGTGCAATGCTTGTCGATAGTAAAATGCAGGAAGAAGCAGACCGCGATCAATTTTTACTAGCACTTGCTCAATAATGAATGGTATGTAGACCCTTATAGTGAAGCTATGAGGGTTTTTTTGTGGAAGAAGGATGGAAGCGGATAGAATGAGGTATGTGGTGGATAGATCGTGGAGATTGAAGGATAGCCTTGTGATAGCGGATAAATCAAGCTATGTGGTGGATAGCAATCCTAAAGTAGCGGATAGCACTTTGAAAGTGACGGATAGATCGCGTAAATTGAAGGATAGCCTTGTGAAAGTGGATATATCAAGCAATGTGGTGGATTGCAATCCTAAAGTAGCGGATAGCACTTTGAAAGTAGCGGATAGATCGCGGACATTGAAGGATAGCCTTGTGAAAGCGGATAAATCAAGGTATGTGGTGGATAGCAATCCTAAAGTGGCGGATAGCACTTTGAAAGTGACGGATAGATCGCGTAAATTGAAGGATAGCCTTGTAAAAGTGGATAAATCAAGCAATGTGGCGGATAGCACATTGAATGTAGCGGATAGAACGCGGACTTTGAAGGATAACCTTGTGAAAGTGGATAAATCAAGCTATGTGGTGGATAGCAATCCTAAAGTAGCGGATAGCACTTTGAATGTAGCGGATAGATCGTGGAGATTGAAGGATAGCCTTGTGAAAGCGGATAAATCAAGCTATGTGGTGGATAGCAATCCTAAAGTGGCGGATAGCACTTTGAATGTAGCGGATAGATCGCGGACATTGAAGGATAGCTCTGTGTTGCTAACGTATCCTTCCATCTATTTTTAGTGTAAAGGAAGCTTTTAGTTTTACTAATCAATATAAAAACCCATGCATATCTCTGCATGGGTTGAGCTACTATTAACCATTTCTAGTAGAATGGGAGGACTTTAATATGGTCCGTTCAATGATTCTAATTTCGTTATTTAGTTTTGTAATCGCCGCTTCAATTTGTTGATAGCGCTCCATTCGCTTGACCTTCTCTGTTGGAATGGAACCCTTTAGAGCGGCCTGTCCTGCGTATAAGCTTGACAGTAAATCTAGCTTTTGAAAATAAGCTGTGCTATATTGCTCCATAACACCCAGCCCCTCATCTGTTACTTTTTTGCACGAACTTATGAATTGTTGTTCATATAAGAACTATAACCGAAAAAAGTAACCTCAAAACTCCATCTAAATTATTATTTATTATCCATTTCCAAGTAAATTATTATTCTATAAAAGCGCTAAAGCTACGTTATTCATCTTTTTTTAATAAAGAATAGATAAATGTATCATGTGCTTGTCCCTTTTGATACATATAGTCCCTCAATATGCCTTCCTGTTGGAATCCAAGTTTAATCAATAGCTGAGTGGATGACTCATTTTCTAAAAAAACTACGGCTCCGATACGATTTAACTTCATATTCTCAAAACCATAGGCAATCACTTTCTGCACAGCTTCTTTTGTAAAACCTTGTCGCCAGTAATCGGGATGAATTTCATAGCCAATTTCTGCTCGCTGATGTGCAGCCGACCATAAATGAAAGCCAACTGTACCAATCACTTCATTCGAATCTTTTCGTTCGATTCCCCAACGAATCCCACGCTTTTCCTCAAAGGTTTTGGCAAATTGCTTGATTAACTGTTCTGCCTGCTGTGTGTCGACAAAGGGTTCCTGCCCATAATAGCGTGTTAAAGCCTCATTGGAAAAGCAACGAAAAATCGCAGGAACATCCTCCTCTGTGAGTTCTCTTAACCTAAGTCTTGCTGTTTCTAACGCTGGAAACATCCTGTTCCCCTCCTCTACCATCCATAACATTCTCTACTCTTCCTTCAAAATCCTTTTTTTGACAACATAAAAGTAGGCTCGCACGTTTGCTTAGCCGAAAGCTTGTGCTGCTAGAGCAAATAATGTTTGATTTCGAGTAGGCATTTTTTTGGCATTGCGGATCATGACAGGCGGTGTGGCAGCCAGCGTAAAACCACTTTGTTGTAAAATTGGACTCAGCTCCTTGTGGACAGACGGACAATCGATACGTAATTTCCCCTGGTAGCCCTTAGCCAATTCATTGATAATATAATGCGCTACTTCCTTATCTGGCGCTACGATTGGTCCTAAAAGAAGATAAATTGGCCCTGCGATTGTTAAGCCATAGCCAATCATTTGGTTGTGTTGATTTTTCACGACAACACAGCGCTGTGACTGCTGAATTCTTTTACGCAAAAAGACGCTTCTACTATCCCCAAAGGCTGCTGCATCCAGTTTAACAAGCTGTTCAAAATCCTGTTCTTGCAATTCATTGATGGTGCCAAAACAATTTGCTTCCCTTGTCGTCTCTACAAATTTGTCCGTCAAATATTTATGTACATGCTCAACAGTCGTGAAGCCCATTTTTTGATATAATGGTTCTCCTTCTTTCGTAGCTACGAGCATAATGGCTGTGTCCTCTGAAACACTATCGATACAGGCTTGTGTAACGATTCTACCTAAGCCAAAACCTCTGCATTGTTCATGCACAATCACCATGCCAATGGAAGCTACATTTGTATCATAGGGAATAATGGCTGCACTGGAAACAATTTTTCCTTCCATATTTTTATGTCCTACTATTCGACCTGCTGCCATGATCGTTTCAATTTCATGGGCATCGTAATCCCATCCAACTGAAGCTGATAGCTCAACTAATCCCTGAATATCGGTAGAAGTAAATAATGTTAGCTCAAAATTCAATTAGGTTCACCCTCTATCATTCAAATTAAAAAGAACATTTGTTCCATTTTACAAAATTCACCTGCTATGTACAAGCAATTTCTCTTAATAATTGATAGGTTTAGCAATTATTACTATATAAATATTGTAAAATAGCCTATAATAGCTACTAGACTATGCACTCCTACTTCAAGCATATAAAGGTGATTTCAACATGACTTCTTATGAACGTATTCTTATAATGGTCCCGCCGTTTCCCTAGCTACGCAATCTACTTGTAACTGACAAAGTAGAATTTTGCTTGTAGGAGGGCAATATGTTGAAAAAACAGGCAGTACCATCTTTATTATTAATGATTGTTCTTGTGGCTTTTCCACAAATTAGTGAAACGATATACACACCATCTCTACCGGATATTGCAGCTGCACTTGGTGTAGACTTTAGCTCAGTCCAATTAACCTTGAGCATCTATTTTATTGGCTTTGCATTCGGCGTTTTCTGCTGGGGATGGATTTCTGATTTTATTGGCCGTCGACCTGCCATGCTAGCCGGTTTAATTTTTTATGGAATAGGTAGCCTACTCTGTTTTTACGCAGAGACAATCCCTTTTCTGCTAGCTAGTCGGTTGATCCAAGCGTTCGGTGCCGCAACTGGCTCCATTATTACGCAGACCATTTTGCGTGAAAGCATGACGGGGTATCAACGCCACGCCATGTTTGCTCAAATTTCAGCTGTCATTGCCTTTACCCCAGCGGTAGGGCCGTTGATTGGTGGTTGGGTGGATCAAGCGTTTGGCTTTCGAGCTGTGTTTTTTGTCCTTGTCATCATGAGTCTCTTGTTGTTTATCTATGCTTATTGCAGACTTCCAGAAACAACCGATCCTGCAACAAGACAAAGAACGGCGATTTGGCCTGTCGTCAAACGCATTTTTGCTTCACCCATCGTGCTTGTCTATGGATTGCTAATTGGAGGCATCAATGGTGTCCTATTTAGCTACTATGCCGAAGCACCCTTTATTTTCATCGAACATTTTCAGCTGTCACCAGGTCTGTACGGCTTTCTTGGTATCATTGTTGCCCTTGCTTCCATTATAGGGGCCATGATTTCAAAACGGCTCGTCATCATCCAGCCACCACAAAAAATCATTCATGTTGGTTGTTTAGTGATGCTTGGTGGCACTCTACTTTTGACCATTGTCTGTACGCTGCCATTGCATGCGAACATGATGGCCATCGGTATGATGATTACTGTTTTTATCATGCTGTTAGGTTCAGGCATTGCACTTCCGAACTGTCTAAGTCTAGCATTAGTAGACTTTCAGGATGTCATTGGTACAGCAGGCGCTATCTTTAGTCTCGGCTATTACTTACTTGTCAGTGCCATCACATCTGGTATGAGCTTGCTACACAACGGTTCTTTACTAACAATGCCACTTTATTTCTTAGGTCTATCCTTCATGATGTGGCTTTTTGGGAGAAAGTTTATTCGATAATGGAAGAAAGCGGGCTTCCAATCCTATGGCTTTTAGATTGATGAAAGACTAAGAACAAAACCTCTTCTCCGAATAGAAAAAGTGGGTGAAATTTTACTCTTCGTAAAATTTCACCCACTTTGATTATAGGCTTGCCTAGCTCTAAATTTTTTCACTCAAACTGTAAATGCTAATGACAAAGATTGAACTATATCAGTAGGAATCGTGTAGTGATCTAACTATCTCCTGATGCATAAAACTGATATAATAGATATACCATTAAAGTGAGGGGTGTTATTTATGAAAGAAAATTCATCCTTGGAACGTAAAAAGCAAGTGCAATTCGCAGTGGGTATGGCTGCCATTGACGGTGGAAAACCGAGCGCATTTACACAAAACCTCTTAAACCAATATGAAAATGGTCAAGTATCATCCAGCCAATTGAAACAAGCGATTGTTGAAAAATATACAAGGGCTTCACAGTAGTTTATGGACCCATATATTTATCCTAATACAAACGTCTTAATCAACAAATTAAATATTCGAGATGGACAACAATTGATTGACGTTGAAGCACAACTGTTAATCGCTGGGATTATAGATATTTCTTCTATTACGTATGAGATTGACTTTCAAAAATATGAAAGTCTCCAAAAGATTCATCACTTCCTTTTTCATGAGCTATATTCATGGGCAGGAGAATTCCGCACAGTCAATATTTATAAAAGTGAACATGTTTTAAATGGATTATCTGTTGCTTATAGTGATAAAGATCACATTGTATCTGATTTAAAAACTATTTTCAGTTGGTCTAAATCTAAGCAATGGAAGTATTCTAATCCTCGCCTTGTGGAGGACTTTTCTTCATTTATGACAAAGCTTTGGCGTGTTCATCCTTTCCGAGAAGGAAATACACGAACAGTATCGATTTTCATGAAGCTTTTTGCTGAAGCAAATAGGCTAGACTTCAATGCTCAATTGCTCTCACAGCATGCAGGATATTTACGAAATGCACTAGTCCTTGCCGCAGTAGAAGAAGCTTCGGAACCACAATATTTATTGAAGATGATGACAGATGCACTGGATGTACCTGATTTCAATAAATTCAAGGCTGACGATGAAACGTCTAGTAATTATCAAGTAATTGGGCGTTATGATGTTTCCAAGTATAAAGAAAAGCCCTTTGAAACGGATTAAAGAATGATTTCATTTACCGATTAAGTATTTTTTAGTTATTTTATACACTAAAAAAGATGGTGATTGTAATTGAATCATCATCCTTTTCGTATTTATATTCCGCACAAGGTATCAATTAATTCATTTAAAACCTGTCTCAAAGGCTTTCATTTTTTCATATGGATAACTCACTCTTATATTCGCTCATCCCAATTGAAATTTAGGTTTCTAAACTCCTATTCAATCGAAGATGCATTTTTTATTTGTCTATACTGTTGAAATCAGTCCTCAGAATCAAGTTTCCTCTTTTCTTGAATATCAGCTAGTTTTGTCCCAGGTGCTTCTCCTATCCTTGAAAATAATAATCCAAAACTTCCTGAGCGGAATGGAAAACTTTATTGCTTTGCGTTTTATAAAGAAATTTGGGATTCGTACAGGCTTTCTCCAGACTTTTTGCTTGCTTTAGCTTATCCGTCATTTGCTCGATAATATCTGTATAGCCATCAAGCTGATTTGAAATTTTCGGTAGCATCGTTGGTGAGATATCGAGTACAATAGAGACTTGATCCTCGGCGTAACTATTTAAATTGATAAAAAAGCATTCTTCCAAATGCTTTGAATGTTTATCTACATTAATAACAGCCTCTTGATAATTGGCGATTAACCCCGTTGAGGTATTCGTAATCGTAAAGCCTTGTTGTGTCAAATGCTGTTCAACTAGCTTTAAAAACTGCTCCACCTCTGCATCTAGTTTCGGTGTAACATTGGATTGAATTAAATCATTACAATTCTGATAAATGGTATCAATTTCAGTCTGTTTGTCTACAAGTAATTTAAAATTGGACATTGAATACACGCTTCATCTCCCCTTTTTACTAAGGTAGACATTCATGATGCGTTTTAGTCATAATCACAAAAAATAACAATTAAAAGGAGAAGTCGATGATTAGAAATTCTGTCAAAGCAATCATCATCGTGGATGGGAAGCTATTGCTAACAAAAAATCAAGATGACGAGGGCTACTTTTATCTTTGCCCAGGTGGCGGACAGGAGCATGGAGAGACCTTCCACAAAACGCTACAAAGAGAATGCCTTGAAGAAATTGGCTCCTCCGTTCAGATTGGAGAGCTACAATTTATCCGAGAATACATCGGACAAAATCATGAGCATGCCGCCTTCGACGCAGATGTACATCAAGTAGAATATTATTTCCTATGTCAGGTACAGGAGCAAACCATTCAGCCAACAAATCCAGATAGTCATCAAGTCGGGACACAATGGATTCCCATTGAAAAGCTTCATACTTATAGACTTTACCCTAAAGCGCTTATCCAACCCCTACAACAATTTATTCAAGGACAACAAACAGCTATTTATTTGGGCGATGTCAATTAAAAACAGAGGCTGGGACAAAAAGAAAAAATACTAGACCAAGATACATTCAGTCTAGTATTTTTTTGATTTAGGAAGGAGTATTTAACTCAGTGAGGCAGAAAAATTAATATCCATTTTTGCTATTTTTCAAAATAATCGAGTTCTGTCAATTCTTAAGCTAACACTTTCACCATCGTATAGTAGCTACTGCCTGGAGGGTAATCTTGAATTTCTCCCACTACTTGATAGCCATGTGCCTCGTAAAATGTACGCGCTTGAAACGCGTAGGTTGTCAGCAAGGCTTTTGTTGCCCCCATGTCCTTCGCCACCAACTCTGCTTGTGCTAAGAGCTTTTTGCCAATACCCTTTCCACGATATTCTTCACTGAACCAAAATTTATGTATTTCCACCCATCCCCAGTAGATCTCAGCCGTTAGACCACCTATCCATTGCTGCTGTTGATCTGTGACAATCAACTGTAAAGGACGAACCGCCCCCTTCTGTCTACTTTCACGATGATAAGAGGAATGCTCATTATTGTAGGCACGAATTTTTTCGCTTAAAAAATTCGTAAAATCCTTATGCTGTTCACGTACAACCTCTACTTGATACTCCATCCTGCTCCTCCTACTCTTGGTAGCGTTTTATAAGCTTGTCTTGATGAGCCGCAAATATCTCTTCTAGTGGAATATCATATTGATTGGCAATGACTATAAGATTCCCTAGGACATCCCCTAGCTCTTCAATCAGCTCCTGTTTATTTTCCTCAAAGGATTGTGTTTTTTCATCTGGTCGATCTCTACCAATCTCGATTGCTCGAATCGCCCTTGCTACCTCACCTGTTTCCTCTGCCAAAAAGCCAATACGTGTAAAAATATTGAGCTCTGACCAGCCACGTGCTTCATAATAATCCTTTACCCAGCGTTGAAATTCATTTAGTTGCAATTCCGTTTCCTCCATTTCCTTCCTCTTCAAAATAAATTATACTATAAAAGAATTTGATCAGATATGGAGGAAATCAACTATGAAAAGTATTGCCGTATTTTGCGGATCCAGTCTAGGCGCTTCTGACGCTTATCGTCAAGGAGCCATTTTACTAGGAAAAGAATTAGCCAAAAGACAAATTACCCTTATTTATGGTGGTGCTTCTGTAGGCATCATGGCAACAGTAGCGAATACAGTGCTAGAAGAAGGCGGCAAGGTCATTGGGGTGATTCCGACATTATTAGAAGAACGTGAAATTGCGCATCAACAGCTGACAGAGCTAATTGTTGTGAACACGATGCATGAACGTAAAAGTAAAATGATGGAATTAGCAGATGGCTTTATCGCCCTTCCTGGTGGACCTGGAACATTAGAGGAATTTTTTGAAGTATTTACGTGGAATCAAATCGGTCTGCTTCAAAAACCCTGTGCTATTTTCAATATGGAACGCTATTTTGATTTATTAATTTCATTCTTTGACCATATGCAAAATGAACAATTTTTAAAAGCCCAATATCGTGAGGCACTTATTGTCGATGAGGACGCAGCAGCCCTATTAGATAAATGCGAAAGCTTTGTTCCTCCAGCTGTGAAAACCTATGAATTAAGCAAATAATCAAGTGATGAGGTTGGACCTAGTTGGACTAACCTCACCTTTTTCAATATCCAAAATTTGGTCGAAGAGCTAGGAGGCGATGACTATGCGAAACAAAAGATGGATCTGGTCGTTCGGATTACTAGCGATCATTTTGCTACTCGTATTTTTTCGCAAACCGCTCATTTCCTTTCATGATGCTGTACCTGAATTAAATACAGCTAATATCCAACTTGTTTTGATTTCAGATACGAGAGAAAAATCGTATTATCTGGACGCAGAGGAAACAGAGCAACTGATCTCGATACTAGATAATCTAGTGATGAAAAAGAAATTCATACCGAATATACCCGCATTTAATACGGATGCTTATATAATTTTCAATTCTGCCAATGCAGAAGAATCGTATACAATTCAAGTGGATTATGACAGAAATGTCATCGGTATTAACGTGCATCCTAAAAATATGAAGCAATACATTCTTGCGGACAATGCTGATTTATTTTTATTTGTTCAAAGTTTCTTAAACTAATCAGGAGGGATTCGAATTTGCTCGATCCTCTCCTGATTTTTATGTAGGAAATCATACACTTCATTTTTCAATCGATTTTATCAACCCGCCTCCTTTTCACTGCTACCACAGTAATCAATACCATCCCGAGCTTCACCAGCCCAATCATGGCATACAGACTAAATGAAAGAATCGCTGGTAATAATACCAGCCACCACGACCATGTAATGACATCTGTTAGCTTTAATACGACAAAGACAATGGTCAACACTTCTTCAATGCCCATCTTTTCACCACCTTACAACCCATTCTTGACTATATAGTAACTATATACCTTACGATAAGGAACATCGAAGGAAAAGTTTTCACTATTTTTTCTAAATCATACAACAGGAGGAAGTACGATGACGAATATTTTTGTAAAAAGTGAGTTTGCTCCTTTAAAACGAGTTGTCATGGCGCAATCGGAATTTGCTTTTCCAGCGAAGGATGATCTAACAGATGATGCATTTTTAACAGAAGAAACATTAGCACTTTACGCAAACGCAGATACACTCGGTAAAAATTTCAAAGACGTCTTTCCAGAAAGACAGCAGCAATGGGAATTGGAAAGAGCCAATTTAAAGAAGGTATTAGAAAAATACGATGTAGAAGTACAAGTACCAAGACGTTTAACAGACTATGAAAAACAGACAGGAAAAGAAGATGGCTATAGCAATTTCTTCGTTCGCGATCCCTTTTTCACCATCGGCCATTTCTTAATCGAGGGTTCCCTTCGATTCCCACATAGACGCAACGAAGTTTTGCCAGTGCGCAATCTTTTAGCACAGGAAGCAAACGAAAATCAATGTTTCTATGTCTCCATTCCAAAGCCTGATATGGCAGATGGTTTGGATTCTGAGGCTGGCCCATTTTTAGAGGGTGGCGATGTGTTAGTGTTAGATAAAACGATTTTCGTCGGAAATTCAGGATTAGCCTCCAATAAAAACGGAGTGCAATGGCTGCGTAATCTGGCAAGTAACGTTGATTATAAGGTGGTCGAAGTGCCGCTTCATCCAACTATTCTCCATCTCGACTGTGCGCTAAGCTTGGTTAGAGAGGGTCTGATGATTGTTTGTGAGGAAGCGCTCGTAGACGGCATTCCCGAACAGCTACAGGATTGGGATAAAATTCACGTTTCTCTAGAGGATGCCGCAAGACTGGCTACTAACGGTTTACCAATTAATGAAGAAGTCTATATTACAGATAAAGAATTTACATGGATTGGCGAGCAACTAGCACAGAGAGGTATCACAGTAGAATATGTTGATTTTACAATCTCTCGAAGCTTTGGCGGTTCTTTTAGATGTAGTACACAACCACTATTACGGACAGATCTCTAAAAATTATCCATCTCCTCTAAAAAAATAATATGAATAATGAGCTACCTGAAATGGCACATTATTTGTAGGAGGTGGACAAGAAATGTCTAGAATTATTGGTGTTGAACAATCATTATCAAATATTGAGGATGCTTTAAAGGCACAAGGCTATGAAGTCATCCAGCTTCGCAATGAAGAGGATGCGAAAAAATGTGATGCTTGTATCATTACAGGTCAGGACCGCGATGTTATGGGAATTAGTGATCCAGTCATGGCAGGCCCTGTCATTGATGCAGATGGACTTTCGGCAAACGAGGTCGTTCAACGCGTCCAAAAATATTTCCACTAAAACCACTAGTGCTGTCTCCATGTCATTTTTGACAAGAGCAGCACTTTTCTACATACTAAATGGTCTCTACTTATAATACCTTGCGTTCTTGTACAAACTAATATACACGAACTTTAAAAAGTAGGGAGACATATGAGCCAAAAAAAGATTGCGATTATTATTGTCATGCTTACGACTACACTACTGATGTCAGGCTGTTGGGATGTCACAGAGCCACAACGAATGTATTACGTACAAGGTGTAGGGGTTGACTATAAGGATAATGAATATACAGCATACTTACAAATTATCAACTTTGCTAATGTAGCGAAAACAGAATCCGCTAATCCAGAAGCGGCACCTACCGAAATTGGCCAAGCGAAGGGAAAAACAATAGAAGAAGCCATTTACAAATTGTATCGTTCAATGGACCAAGAAGTATTTTGGGGACATATGACCTTTCTTCTCTTCTCCGAGAGTGCTATGAAAGATGAGCGTGCTATTGCGGTTATTGATACTTTTTTACGCTTTCGCGAGACCAGATATCATATTTGGGTTTACTGTACCCAAGATCCTATTAAGGATGTTTTATTAGTTTCTCCATTGTTAGAGAAATCACCAACTGCAGCCAAATTAAGTAATCCTAAAAATACAGCTAAGCAGGAGTCATTTGTAGAGCCTGTCAATTTAAGACAGCTAGTCATTGGCTTAAATGAGCCAAACCACGAAATGAAAATTCCTTACGTAACCGTCAACGAAAACTGGGAAACAACAGATGGATCCAAAACAGAAACCGTTTTTGCTGGTGTTGGTATTCTGTCAAAGGATAGTTTCAAAGGCTATATTAAAGGCAAAACGGCTCGTGGAATCGAGTGGATGAATGATGAAACAAAGCAAGGTGAAATCACCGTTGAATTAGAAAATAATGAAAAAAGTGATTACTTAACCGTTGATATTAAAAAGCTAGATGTTAAGGTCAAACCAATTGTCAAAGGGAATGACGTAACATTTGAGGTCTATTTAAAATTCGATACGATTTTAAATGGATTTAAAGGGAAGCTCACACCCAATCAGGTAAGAAAAAAAGTAGAAAAAGCAGTCAGAGAAGAAATCATGACTACCTTTGAGGAAGGGCTAAAGCTGGATGCAGATGTCTTTCGCCTATCCGAATATCTTTATCGTGGTAATGTAAAAACGTGGAAAAAATTAGAGAAGGATGGCAAAATTCCATTAAGCAAAGACTCCATTAGTAAAATCGATATTCATATTAATAAAGTAAGCCCTGGCCGTAAAACATTTGCAGAGACGGTTACCGAATAATAGGTAGAGACCATTCAAATTGGCATGGTCTCTTTCTTATGCCCAACTTGTCATGCTATATTAATGGTAAAGATGAGGAAACTTTAAATAGACAGGAGTTCGATACGATGATAAAAGGTTTTGGTGGCATTTTTTGGCGAACAAAGAATCTAGATTCTGTAAAAAAATGGTACAACGAAGTCTTGATGTTGGAAATAGACGATTGGAATGGGACAATCATGAAACCCCAAGAAGGCAATGAAACGATCTTTTCTTTCTTCACTGAACAGGACAGTTATTTTCCCACAGAACAACAAGTAATGTTGAATTTCCAAGTACATGATTTAAACGAGATGATAAAGCATCTTGAACATCTTGCTGTTCCCCTTGCAAAGCCTCAAGAAAGTAGCGAATTCGGAAAGTTTATTTGGATTAAAGATCCAGAAGGTCGACTGATCGAGCTTTGGGAGAAATAGTTTTTAATCTTTACTAAATACACCCACAATAAGTAAGAGCATGTTTTGAAAACATATAATCAAAACATGCTCTTTAGGTTTTAAAAGCTGCACGGCTACACCCTTTGCCTTTTCTCTTGGAGCGAAGGGAATCCAGCTCGAGACCACAACCATAATGGCGTATGGATATCGATTGGGGCTATTCCAGTTCCTTTGAGCGCTCGCTCCCAGGCATTCGCTACAACTTTACGATCATTCGCTCCCCCATCTAACACCTCTTCCATACATAACCCTAATTTAACAGTTGCTTTCATTATATGTGTATCTGGAGCGATTGTTATAAGCTCGCGAGAACGCCACTTAATAGATGCGTAGCTCTCCAAAACATATAGCCAGTAATTGAAAATTTTAGGTCCAGATAAATAGGGGAATTCCGCTTTGCGAGTATGTTGCATCAGCTCTTTTAAGATAGCAATATCAAAGTGAGTAGATGCTATCAGCCCCTGTACATCTCCATTTGCAGAGGAATTTACAATACCTTTCGCTACCCGTTGCCAAATCTCAGGATGTCGATTAGGTTGTAAAGCAACACGATGAAGCAATAATGCCTCGCGTAAATCATGAATATCACAATTTGAGACGATTTCAGGCTGAAAAATCCATGCTGTTTTTTCATCTTGATAAGCCTTGACAACAGATTCCCACAACGCATAAGAATTTCGTTGATAATTCAAAGCCATTGCTAGCGTTAGCACCTGAAGTAAATCTGCATCTTCTACAACACCCTTTAACACATCTTCAGGCATTACTTCCCCACCAAGGTCTCCTTCTTCATACATCTCCAATAAGGTTCTAACATGCTTTAATAATTGTTCATTTCCCATTTAAAATCCTCCAAAGCTTGCCTACTCCCTATCATACCTCAAACCTAAATAATTTGGATTGAATTTTCCAACTATTTGTTATCACGCAAGTGGCTTCCAATCCTATCTAAGTGCTATTGATGGTATTTTTTGGTTGTACTGAGTGAAGAAGTCTAATGATGTTGTTCATATAAAAATCCCCTTTAAATAAGACGTGTAAAATTAAAGTCCTTCTTTAAGGGGCAATTAACGGATACGGGTCCTTCTTACTGGATTAATGGTTTGTTTTCTTATTAACAATATAATCTCGGTAGACTAACAGGGCGACAAGAAGAAAGCTTAGGCTAACAAGTCGGAAAATCATTTCTATACTTATCCATTCAGCTAACATCCCCAAGATGAATGCGCTCAAACCAACTCCAACATCAAAACTGGAAAGGAAAGTGGCATTGGCTGCACCACTTTTGGCTTCACTTACTTTTTGAACAGCCCATGTTTGTAAGCACGGCATAACGGTGCCATAGCCTGCACCGAATAAAATCGCTGCGATAATCAGTGTGAGACTATTTGTCATATAGGACAACACGATTAATGATAGGAAACCGAAGATGGCTGACACAATGATGATCGACCATGGTCCATGCTTATCAAACCATTTCCCTGTAAATGGACGTATTAAAGTGGAAACAATTGCGTTGATCAGAAAGAATAGAAAAATATGTGCTAATCCCTTTTGTTCACCAAAAAGAACTAAAAATGTAATGATGGCGCCAAAACCAAGCGTCGTCACGACTGTCAATAATGCCTGAAACCTTACCTCTTTTTCAAATAACGCTTCCATAAATCGAAATGGCTGCTTGTCATTTTGAGTAGGTGCCGTAGAATGCACAAATGAAAGCATTAGGATCGCAAATAAACTTAGTAAGGCAGATGACCAAATCAAAGTATGAAAAGAAAAGGAACTATAAATAAGGATCCCGAGACTTGGTGCAACAATCGCTCCGACTGTTGTTGACACCGAGAAATAACCCATTCCCTCTCCTAATCGAGCTTTAGGAATACTATCTACAGCCATTGTACTATTGGCTGTCGTCGATACCCCCCACGCCGTTCCATGGAAAAGTCGCAACAACAGGAAAATCCAAATCGTATTAAGCAGTGGATACAGCATTGTAATGATTAGTAACATGATACTTGCAACAATGGCTAGTTTTTTTCGCTTATGATCGATTAAATAGTATCCTATAAAAGGTCTTATCGTAATGGCGCCTAGTGTAAATACCGTCGTCACCAAGCCTACTTGCATCGGATTGGCGTTTATGCTTAATAAATAGGCTGGTAAAATAGGCAGTAGCATTTCAAATCCTATAAAAATAAAAAAATTACTTATAAATAGAAAAAGAAATGATGAAGTAAAAATTGGTTGTTTTTTCATCGTATAATTCCTCGCTTCTAATTGTTTTTTCTAAATTAGAAGCGCTAGGAACACTGCAACATTCCTTAATTGCCTTAGTTTTTTTAGCAATTAGCTCACCCTCTCTCAGTTGAATCACAACAAAAAAGACGCCATAAAACCGGCGTCTAGAAATTACTTTGTATCGTTAAAAAGTCATTTTTCACACATGACTGACAAAGGCAAAAAGCTTCCGGTTACTAATCTCAATATGCTGTTTCCTTAAAAAACCACAGACTGGTCCCTTTGAGCATAAATCATCTAATTGTAAGAATGTCTTTACCTCAATCGCCGTTCTTCTAAAAATCGTTTCCATGACTTTTTGCCTCCTCTCTCAAAATCAATTCATAGCTTATTATAATTTAATACAAGTCTCCCATAAAAGCAAATCCAACGTTGAAACGATGTAGGAGACGCAAAATGTTTTCCCCTCATCGCCTATCTATAAGGTTCTTTCATTGTCTCCGTCCCTTAATTGAACATGCACCTTGGAGGAGCCCCCACTATATATATGATTAGGAACATTTGTTACATCGAGTAATTCCTTTAGATGAATAGATTTTTCACGATTGGCCTCGATTGTCACATGATATGGCCCTGCAATATTCATAAGCGAATTCATACGCTCATCATCTTTAAAAAAACTCGTATCGATAAATTGTAAATCAAAGGACACTGCTTCATTGCTTCGATTATGTAATACAAGGGTACATTCCCCATTCATTAAGTCTTTTCTCACCATATCAAAATGACAGTTACCGTCTCCTTTATATGAAATGGCCATAATGCCACTAGCAAAGGTTTCTTGATATGCCATAATGAGCAAATGGGGTAAAAATGAATAGAGTAATACTACGATGACAAATGTTCGAAAAAGATATTTGTTTATGCTCCTAAGTAGTATAATCATGGCGATTATAAATAAAATCGAGCAAAAAATGCCGAGTAACACGTATCCATCCTGTGTTTCGATGGGAATTGACATGAATGTAGTATGTGCAATCATCGCTTCATTGTAGGGATACGGAAAAAATAGACACATACATATACCCAAAATAACGATTGACCCAATAAACGCCTTTTTATTGTTAATCATATGCTGCCTCCTTTCTAGAAAATGGCTAGGTGACATACAAAAATATGTACATACCAAATTTACCATATATCCCCTGAAGAAGGAATGAAGCCTGTGAAAAACATCTATTTTATCGTCAATCCGTCTGAAGGATGTGGAAAATTTACGAAATTAAGGTAAATTGATATAATAAAGAAATAAGAGGGAATTACAAGAAGAAAGAGGATGTTTATGTCGGGTATGAAAATAATTTGGTGGGCTGTAAATATTGTATGGTTATTGATTTTTTCTGGCATCGCCGTATTTATTGGGGCAATAAATGTTGATGGTGCAGGGATTGCGCAAACACCTGAAAGTAAAATGGTTTCATTCGTTATTTTGGGCCTCATGTTTCTAATAGTTGTACTTGTGCAATTAATTTTTCTTTACTTTATTAAAAAAGCACAAAGCTCATTTAACTAAAATCACTTAAAAAGAAGCGAGTGGCTATTTTAGCAATCGCTTCTTTTTCGAACTCACATTGGCGCGCATAACTCCCTGAAATTACAGCCGCGACAATGCCATTTTTCCTGTGTTTGTTCAAAATCCTCGATGTCTACGGGCTCGTTGGAGAAAATATCTGCCTGATACTTTTTCATTTCTAAGACACTGCGCTGAAATGTATACAAAATATTCTCCATATCGAAGTCAGTAAAACTATATTTCTTGCGTTTTCCTGTTAATAAATATTCATTATATACCTCGATTTGTGCCAGAGACACACGGTATTTCTGCTGAACATAGTAAGCGTAGAGCGCTAATTGTTGACGGTCATCATCAGACTCTCCGCCCGTTTTCCAGTCTACAATAATCCATTTATCCGCAACTTCATCATAATAATGAAAGTCCATAACAACGAATACCTGGACGTCATCCACTTTCATGGAGCGGAATTGCTCTGGTTCCCCTATACGGAGAGAGCCTTTTTGCGAGGTGATTTGCTGGAATGTTTCGCTCATCAAAAAATGGTTAAAAACAAGTCGTAAACGTTCTTTATAGTCCTGCACAAGCTCAGGAGAAAGTGTGCCTTGATAATAAATTTCCTGCATCATATAGTATTTATTCGGTTTTTGTCTCCAAAATTCAAGACGACGAGTGGAGTCAATAAAGGCTGCATTAAGCTGCCCGCGTGCCAATTGAATCAACTCCTCTACAGTAGGAGCTTTACCTGTTTGTAGATAATCATTAATGGCCTGCTCAATGTATCGATGGACAATTTGCCCAAATAAAATAGGCATCGATTGCAGCTTTTTTAAGCGATACACCTGTTGATGATAGGGCTCCACATTGTAGCTGAGCCACCCGTTATGTGAAAAGTAATATTCAAAGCCATATTTGCGGGCGCAGCTTGTCAATGTTTTATGACGCGAGAGCGACCAGGAAAAGGTTGGATAGGGTGAAATTTCAAACAGGACAATCACCTCCTAAAGCTGATGGATGAAATCATAAACAAGCTGTACGATCAGCACAATCGTTACAATACGCAGTAAAAGCTTTACCTGATTTGCTTTCACTTTTCTCGCGAGCACGAGCCCAATTTGTGCACCAATCGTCGAGCCAATCATTAAAATAAGCGTTAATGGCCATTCAATTTTCCCCGTAGCAATATAGGTAATCGCTGCTCCTGAGCACATTGCAAATACCCCTACCCGTGATAGCCCCACTGCTTTAATATAGGAAATCTTCTCATGTGCATATGTATAAAGCGCCAATGTACTACTGCCAGGGCCAAACATGCCGTCATAAAAGCCTACCCCAAGAAGGATAGGACCGTTTTTTCGATTCATCGTAAAGCGTTCCTTGTCGCCAAAATCAGCACCACCCATAAAGGACATGACAAGCGCAAAGCCAAGTAAAATAATCGCAATGAACGTCAATGTTTGACTGCTCATGAATGAAGCGAAAAGTCCCCCCAATGTACCACCAATCAAAGAGACAAGTAACACCGAACGCATTTCGGTCCAGGCTAATTCCTTACGTTGATAAATCGTATAAAAGCTTGAAAAAGCACTTACCATATTGGACACTTTATTCGCGCCAATAGCCGAATGGACGGGTACACCCATAAGCATCATCGTTGGCAAGGTAATTAAACCACCGCCCCCAACTAACGTGCCAATGACATTCCCTATGATGCCAATTAGTAAAAACAACAAGTATTCCATAATATCCTTCTTTCTCTAACACAAAAAGCAATCATTCTATGATACAGTATAACAGATTGTTATTATCAATGATGATGGAAATGAGGAGCAAGGATGCATATACAACAAAAAACACCCACACCACGCTTTTGTCACCAGCTAACTGTTATCGTGTCTACTATTTTTCTAGCTGGTATTACAGCAACACTCATTCAATATGGCAAGCTCCCTGCCACGATTCCTGTCTTACAAAGCTTCACAAGTGACCAAGCCCAGTTCGGACCAAAAATCGCTATTTTTTATTTACCCTTTGTCGCACTCATGCTCTTTTTACTTTTACACTATTTAGAGATAAAAGCCGCTTATCCTGTGATGCGCAAAAATAAAGCCCCACTGTCCCATAGACAACGACAAAATGGCATCCTTACCTTTTGTCTCATCAAAAATAGTATTCTATTGTATTTCACCTACTCCCTGTTCAATGATCTCACTGTGGCTCTAGGACGTGAACGTATTTTACAGCAATGGCATGCTTACCTATTTTTGCTGCTGTTATGTGGCATCTTCATGATGGGGATTGTGCGAGGCATTTTGTTGAATAAAAAAAGTTAATGTAAAAAAAGAGAGCATGTTTTAACAATGAACATGCTCTTCTTAGACTAATTATTATTCAATGGATGACATTAATTCATAAAAATATTTTTTCTCCTGCGTCTCATAAAGCTTAAACCAAGCATGTAATGTTTCTGGTGTAAAAACATCGAGTAGCCTCAAAACATGGTAGGCAAATCCCAACGGTGCAATGCCAGATGCCGTTACTAAATTCCTTTCAGTTACGGCTGGCTTCTGTTTAAAATGTTCATCCCCAATATAATGTGGACAAAGCATCTTCAAGTATTCGAGATCGTTGCTCGTATGTTGTCTTGTATCAAGCAAACCAACCTTTGCGAGACCAAACGTTGCACCACAAATTGCAGCTACGAAAACATTTTCGTTCAACGCTTTTGAGACTATATTCAATACAGGCTCATGAATAGATTCTAGCCATGTATTGCCTCCTGGAAGAATCAAGACATCCATGCTATTCAAGTGACATTCAGCAACGGCCAGCGTCGGAAGTATGGTGATGCCACCCATCGTCGTAACAGGATTTCTATCAATCCCTACAGTCATCACCTCTAAAGGCTCTAACCCCTTTTTAAAATACCTACCTGTATTTAATTCGGCCATTAAATACCCTATCTCCCAATCTGCCATCGTATCAAATACATAAAGATATACTTTTCTTGTCTGCATAATAAACACTCCTTTAAATGAAACTATCCTTAGTATAAAAAAACTTTACTGACATTCTCCGTCAGTAAAGTTTTCTTAGTGTTGAAAAACAAAACAGTCAATT
>NZ_JBHERJ010000034.1:0-1583 GCF_043359455.1 Lysinibacillus sp. PWR01
CAAGATTTTTCAATAAAAAAATTAAAACTCGCATGATATACTAAAAAAGGGTACAGCAAATAAGCCTTCCTCTTTAAAATTGGAAGGTTTTTCTCAATGTACTTAAATGTGATTTTTAAACCGCATTTTGGAAGGCTTCTTTTCTTTTTAGTAGGGCATATATCCAATGTAAAAGCTTATTAGCACATGCAATTATGGCTACTCTAAAAGGCTTCCCTTCTTCGCGTTTTTTATTGTAGAACTCTCTTAATTTCTTATTTCTAGGGATTATTTCTTCACTTGTTTTTTGCTTACGTGCATCTCTTATACCGCATTGTACAGCCATAAACAACGCTTGTCTTAACCTGCTAGAACCTCTTTTGGTTATGCGATTGATGGAAGCAGTAAACCGGCCAGAAGAGTAAACGCTAGGATCTATCCCGGCGAATGCTACTAGCTTTTTAGGATGGTTAAACCGTTCTATTTCTCCAATTTCAGAGATGATTGTTGCCGCAATCTTTTCTCCAACACCAGGGATAGACTGGATTATCTCATATTCTTCAATTTCTTTAGCGAGGGCATCTATTTCTGCTGCTAACTTCGATAGATGCTCTTGATATTGAAGAACAATGTTAATAAACATTCTTAGGTTAAAGATATGGCTTTGGTACAAGTTGTTTTGAAATGGATTACGTAATGCAGCTTCTCTCAATTTAATTGCCTTTTCTTTTGCCCATTTTTCTGAACGGGTTGTACATAATTCTGCAATTTTATTAGTAAGATCCGATTCGCTAACACTTAAAACCTCTTTGGAGGTTGGGAAGATTGATAGAATCTGTAACGAAATTTTTGAATAGAGATCCCCAAAGACACCTCTATATTCAGGAAATATTTGATCTAAGATTGATTGTAGCTGTAATTTTGTTTGTACAGCTGTGCTTGATACTGTTTCTTGTTGTCTAGTGAGATTACGAAGATTTAAGAGGTGTATGCCTCTTTTTTTATATGGTTCTAACTCTTCCTTGTAATACAGTTCACATAGTTGATAGGCATCAATGGCATCGGTCTTTACTTTGCGTAAATTTGTACTTCTAGCTCGATGAGAGATAAGTGGGTTTACAATAATATAAACGTATTGTTGCTCCTCCAAAAATTGAATGACAGGCATATGATATTGACCTGTAGATTCTAAAATAACCGAAGGTTGCTTACCATCAGCTAGTTTCTCTATTTCCCTTAGAAATTCTAATAAACTACCTAAACCATCAAGAGTATGTTTAATACTAAAGCTCTTACGATATGGTTTGCCTTTATCTAAAAAGACTTGAACCTGACTTTCTCCTTTTGAAACATCCAGACCAACGACTGGATTCATAATTACATCTCCTCCTAAAGAAAACTAAATTCGTCGGTAACCCCTAAAGCTGCTTGTAATGTCATAGGTTCGCTTGTTAAACGGGATCCTTGTCCCAACCAGCTCGAAACATGTTTATACAAGTAGGGGGTGAACAGTTTTGCGGACGGGATCTAGTCCCACGGGCCAGACGTTCTACCCCGACTACCGTTATAATAAGACCTAAAAGAAAAAGGTCAACCAGAAAAAA
>NZ_JBHERJ010000035.1:0-33781 GCF_043359455.1 Lysinibacillus sp. PWR01
CATTTCTACCTTTCAATTGACTGTTTTGTTTTTCAACACTAAAAAAGGTGTCTAATACGTCACAGTATTAGACACCTTTTTTTACTCTAAAACGCCTTTTTCTTTCAAAGCATCGATTTGTTCAGCATCAAAGCCCAGAGATAATAAAACTTCCTCATTATGCTCGCCTAACTTAGCACCAACATGCTTGTATTCAGGCTGTGCACCATCAAATTTAAACGGAGAGGCAATTTGTTTTTGCATAGTCCCATCGCTTTTGGGAATAGTCACGATCATCTCCCGTGCTTTTAGCTGCGGATGTTCACATGCTTCAGGAAATGTTAGAACTGGCTCAACACAACCTTCAAAATCCTCATTAAATACTTCAAGCCATTCCTCATATGTCTTGGACAAAAAGGCATCGTGAACAGCTTCTTTAAAACGAATTTGCGTATAGTAGGAATCATTGAAGGTATTATCGATCAACTCAGGAATATCGAGTGCTTCACAGAGCAATTTGCGAAATTGAGGCTCTAAACTACCGACAGAGAAAAATCGTCCATCCTTTGTTTTGTAAAAATCATAGTAACTGCCTCCGTTTAAAATTTCTTGCTCTGGCTGTGGAACACGCCCACCTCCAATAAAGGCAGCACCATACATAGCATTAAGTGAAAAGACAGCGTCTGTCATACTTATATCGATGAATTGTCCTTCCCCTGTTTTTTCACGATGAAGTGCAGCAGCCAGCACGCCAATTGCGGCATGCATAGTTCCCCCAGCTATATCAGCTAGTTGAACTCCCATCGAAACAGGCTTTTTATCTTTATGGCGCGAATAGTCGAGTACGCCTGCTAAGGATAGATAGTTATTATCGTGTCCAGGTCGATTACTATAAGGCCCTGTTTGTCCATAGCCAGTAATCGCACAATAAATAACCTTAGGATTTATTTCTTTAAGAGCTTCATAGCCAATGCCAAGTCGTTGCATCACTCCAGGTCGAAATCCCTCGATAATAACGTCATATTCCTGTACAAGTGATTTAACAATGTCGATAGCTTCTGGTGATTTTAAATTTAACGTAATTGATTTTTTTGATCGATTTAAATGTTGATGAATATATGCCTCATGATCATCATCATAGGGAGGCATAATTCGTGTTAAATCAACACGCTTTGAAGATTCAACATGGATGACATCTGCTCCTAAATCAGCAAATATCATTGTGGCCATTGGTCCTGGTAGTAATGCAGAAAAATCGAGAATTTTTAACCCCTTTAAAATGCCCAAATCTTCCAACCCCTTTTTGTGTAGGCTACACAACCATCTGTATGATGATGGCAGAGTAGCGCTTTTCTCATAATCCCCATTGTGTGAAAAGCGTATTTTATATACTGTATTATTACAGTTTATTATATTTTAATGAGTATTATAACAGATTGAATCTTAACTTGCCTACGCTAATTTTTATTATAAAATAAACGCTTCAACTTTTATATGTCAGAATAACAATAAAAGTAAAAAAATTTAGAATTTAGATTTTCTATCAAATTTCAGATAATTAGCGTCAGCTGTTGGAATATTTAAACTAAGTAACTAAAATGTTGGAATTTTGTTTACTAGATTCTATATGATACGACCTCTTTTATTGATACAATCCTAGAGGTGTGTTGGATTCTTCTTACACAATTATGAAATGATACTTTTACCTATAGGAGTCTTTGCTTATAATAAGCACTAATTGTTTAAAGAATCTTTCAAAATATACATATAAAAACAACGTAAATAGGAGGGAAGAAATGAAATCGCATCAGTTAAAATTAAAGCATCTTATAATGGGCGTAGCGATGGCCGCATTCTTTTTCACAAGCATTGGTAGTGTTTGGGGCGGCTATAGGATGAACGTTGATTCTATTAAGGAAAATACGCTAGAAACGAATAGAGTTTATGCTCAAAAATTGGCATCAACTGCTGATTCCTATCTACATGAAGCTTTTCAAATCTTAGGATATAGTGCGAATCAGGTCAACACAAAAATGGATGATGAACAAGCATTGAATCAGGAAACGGAGCGTTTGAGATTGCAAAATCAAATGTTCAATTCGGTGGTCATAACAAATGCAAAGGGACTTGTTTTGTCTGTCTCCCCACCATCTATAGAAATTAAAGGAGAGGTTTTAACATCAATTGGTGCTAAAGAGGCATTAGCCAAAAAGACACCACTCATCTCTAAACCCTATGAGGCGATGACAGGACGGCTCATCATTTTTATATCGCATCCTATTTTCTCAGAGTCCAATGAGTATCTGGGAATGATTGCTGGCACTATTTATTTAAAGGAACCTAATGCCTTTAAAACCTTATTGGGAGAGCATTATAGTAAGGATGGTTCTTACGTATATGTAGTTGATTCTGATGGACGTGTTATCTATCATCAAGATCCAAGCCGTATTAATGATGTTGTAACGAAAAATAAAGTCGTTCAAGCTGTTATATCTGGCAAGGATGGTGCCCAGCTAGTTGAGAACACAAAAGGGGTAAAAATGCTTGCTGGCTATAGTGCAGTGGCAACGACAGGGTGGGGCGTTGTTGCGCAGAAACCATTAGATGTAGCATTAGCACCTTCATTTGATCGTGTACAGGAAGTCATTATAAAATCTGTACCCCTTATGGTTGTTTCGATTATTATTGTACTTTGGGCTGCAGCACGCATTGCTAATCCCTTACAGCAACTAGCATCTTTGACAGAGGAAAGTCTAGATAAGAAAAATGTAGAAGGTTTAAAATCTGTTAGTGGATGGTACTTTGAAGCGTATTCTTTGAAGAATGCATTGGTTCGAAGTTTATCGTTTTTACATGGACAGGTCTCTTTTTTCAAGGATCAATCTACAGTTGATCCATTGACGGGTATTACGAATAGACGAACAATGGATTCAATGCTTGCTGAGTGGTTAACAAATAAGGTACCGCATGCCATTATTTTGCTAGATTTAGATCACTTCAAAAGTGTGAATGATACATATGGTCATGCAATTGGCGATAAAGTTTTACAATTTTTAGCTAGACATATGGAATCTGTAGCCCGTAAAGGAGATATATGCTGCCGATACGGGGGCGAGGAATTTGTCATGCTTTTGCCGAATACGACAGCAGAGGAAGCCGTACGAGTGGCTGAACAACTACGAGGAATTTTGGCCGATACAGTCAGCCCATGTAGTAGACCAGTAACATTATCTGCAGGAATAGCGGTCTATCCCGCAATGGCAGATACAACGGAGGCGCTAATTGAAGCGGCTGATAATGCACTTTACCTTGCGAAACAAGAGGGACGCAACCAAGTAAAAGTGGCAGTCTCAAAAATGAATTAAAAAAATATAACAAAAGAGCTTACAACTCAAATTTTTGGGGTAATGATTAATGCAAACATCATTTGGGCAAGCTATGTGTAAGTCATCCGCCATATGACTTTTAAACCATGTTCAAATGATATGTAACTCGGGCCACATCTCTTGATCGACTTGACAAGACGTAAGGTTATCCCCCTTTCCCTTATGACACCCCAAGTACGACTGGATGTATGCCTATATATCGTCAAAAGCCAAGCGAGCACCGATGCTCCTTGGCTTTTTTTGTTGAGTGCTTGAGTGAAGTTCATTTGATATTTGGTGGGGAATACAAATAGGGTAGAATCCTTATGAAATGATTAGGAATAATTAGGTTGTTCTAATGAGGAGTGTGGGAGTGATCACAAAAGTGAGGAATCCGCTCAAAGAGGGTGAGGAAGTGATTAAAAAAGAGTTGCCCCCGCTCATAAGGAGTAAGAAAGTGATCAAAAAGAGTTGCCCCCGCTCATAAGGAGTAAGAAAGTGATCAAAAAAGAGTTGCCCCCGCTTATAAGGAGTAAGAAAGTGATCGAAAAAAAGTTGCTCCCGCTCATAAGGAGTAAGGAAGTGATCGAAAAAAAGTTGCTCCCGCTCATAAGGAGTAAGAAAGTGATCAAAAAAGAGTTGCCCCCGCTCATAAGGAGTAAGGAAGTGATCGCAAAAGAGTTGCTCCCGCTCATAAGGAGTCTGAAAGTGATCAAGAAAGAGCTGCCGCCGCTCATAAGAAGTCTGAAAGTAATCCCTATAAATCATTCCTACCTGGTTACTAAGGGGAATTGAAACTATTTTTCGACAAAGAGGGTAGCATAGTCTGAAACTATTATACGTATCAAGAATTTTACCTGACTATTTTAGATTTATCTATGAAGGTTCACTAGTCTATGGTCGATATAAAGAGTATGAGGAATATGATATTTGAACGTATCAAAATACATAAGCGAAAGGAAGAGTGGAATGGATAAATCTAAAATCCAAAAAGTAAATAAAGCCTTGATTGCAACAGTATTTGCTTCAAGTGGGATTGCTGTTGTAGTACCTCCACCGATAGCGGCAGCGGCTACTTCTCCCTTTACGGATATTAACCAATACTCGGATAATTATAATGAAATATTAAAACTATATTCTCAAGGCGTAATGAGCGGTTTTGCGGATAATACTTTCCGTCCGGATGTCAGTGTAACTCGTGGAGAGGCAGCGAAAATGCTGGCAACTGCGTTAAAATTGGATACAAAAAATATCCAAGATCCTTACTATAAGGATGTTCCAAAGGGCAATCAATATTATAAATACGTGGCGGCCTTGCAAAATGCAGGCATTATGTCTGGCTATTCAAACGGCACGTTTATGCCAAATGAAGTACTTACAAGAGGCGAACTAGCCAAAATGGTTGTAGTAGGGTTCCATCTAGAGGTATCCTCTTCGTACAATAATATTTTCAAAGATGTGAATAGCCAAACAAACAATGCCATCTATATTCAAACTTTAATCGATTTGAATATTACGAAAGGCACAACACCTGTTACATTTTCTCCATTTGATCCTGTTACTCGCGGACAGTTTGCCTCGTTTGTAGTGGGTTCACAAGAGAAGAAAAATAATGAAACATCTTACAAAATTACAAATGTTGATGATGATGCTGTTTATATAAATGGTCAATCTTATACAATTCCAGAAAGCCTTGCACATATTTTTAACGAATATAATGCACCTGTTTTAAAAGGTGCCGTCATTGAGGGTGATTTATCGAGTAAGGGAATTCGCTCCATTTCAAAATTGACTCTTAATGCAAGTGGAACAAGCTCACGTTCGCTCGATTTTGATGGCGATTACGGTTCTTTCGGTGCAACGATTGTAGTAAATGGCAATTATATCGAATTCTCGAATATGACGCTGACAGGGACCATGTATGTCAACGAAACAATCCGCCCACCATTGCATTTAGGGGCTACTTATAATCAACCATTAGCTCTTGGGCGTGTGGCAAGTAACAATATCTCATTCATCAATTGGTCGAATCCAGATAACAATAAGGGAGAAGACTCGTCAAATAACAATTCGAACGATCTTCAAAATTGGACAAAACCAAATACTGATAACGACAAGCCATTCGTCAACTGGTCTAAAGAAAAAGAGGAAATGAAAAATGTTGAGAAGTACCTAGAATTTTATAACAGCAGTGTTTCTCGACTAGTAGTATCTCAAACAGGTACGAAAATTGAAACAAATACAAAACTACCACGTGTAGATATCATTGGAAATGTGCGTGAGTTTGAAATTCAAGGCGATATTGGCACGTTAAATTTAAATACAGAAACAAAACTTACAATTTATGGATCAGGAAATATCGATTGGATCAATTACAATAGCTACACAGATCTTGAGCTATATATTGATGGTCGAATTGGCACATTATTTGTTGATAATTCATATGGCAAGATTGATATTGGAGATTATACGTATATTGATAAAGTTATTTTGCCTAAAGACGAGTCACCGAATAATATCTTTGATGATTTCTTAGATGATAAAGATAATGTAGGTAGTATTACAGATCCAGATGGCAAACCAATCGATAAGGACGATAATGAGAACCAGAATCCTGATGATAAAACAAAACCAATCATTAGTATTACGAATGTAAAAGTCCTAAATGGTAGCGAAATTCAAGCAGATTTCACCTCAGATGAAGTCGGTACGTACTATTATATTGTGCGTGAAAAAGGCGCAGAGGCACCAAATAAAAGTGAAATGGTCAACCGCCTCTCAAATAAGAACGTAGCAAATGGAACTGCGGCAGCCATCAAAGGAACCAACTCAATCAAGATTTCCAATTTAGGTGAGAAAAAAGAATACGTCATCTACATCATGGTTGTGGACGGCTCGAAAAATGCATCAGATATAGCTTCTCAAGAGTTCCAAATGAAAGATGCGTCACCACCTGTAGTGAAATCTCTACAAGTAACGCCATTACATGGAGGAACACGCGCTGAATTTACTTTTACAGCTAGTGAACCAGGAGACTATTACTACTATGTACGTAAGAAAACTTCAGCAGCTGATCCAACAACAGCTGATATAGTTGCTAACTCTACAGGAAAAGGCCAAGCAAAAGCTAGTGAACTTGGCATAAAAGGCATTCTAACGGGATTAGATGCAGAAACAGAATATCAGCTTTACGTTGTGATGAAAGATAATTCAGGTAACTTTTCGATAGACCCTCCTGCAGTAAAAGATTTTAAAACTGGTGCGCTTGATAGTGTTCATCCATATGTAGAACAAGGAAAGTTAGTAAGGAAAAGCAATAATCAGTTTGAACTTACTGTTAGTGAAGCATTAGATCCAGAAAGTGCGAACGATATTAACAATTATTTATTAACGGGTACAGTTATTGTTAACGTAACTGGAGAAAAAGGAATCAAACCATCAGCTGTAGAGTATAAAGCAGGAGATAAAAAAGTTTTATTAACAATACCATCTGATACGGGGTTTGTTAATGGTGATACGTTGCGTGTAACAGTATTACCAGGTGTTAAAGATTTAGCGGATAATGCGTTTGAAAATACTGGCACAGTGAAGCCAGGTGACCCGGTTCGTAACTATGCAGAATATAAACATACAGATACAGTAGCGCCTGTTATAACAATTGAAAATGTTATTAATAGGGCTGATGAATTGGATGGATTTAGACGAGCGGAAGTTGAATTCAGACCAAATAAAGCTGGAACATACTACTATATGATTTTACCAAATACAGTGGTAGATAATGGTGAAACAAAAACATTGCAGCAATATTTAACAGATCATGAAATTACAGAGCGTGATTTTATTAATGAGTTTAGTAGTGCTGATAGATCGAATAAATTCCAAATTAATGGTAAGAATATTTATGTGACAAGTGGTACAGGTACAGCCGATTTAGAAACAGCTACACAAAAATTTCCTGTATCTGTAGCACAGAATGCCTTAAATCCATTCAATAATTATTCTGTTTATATGGTATTAAGGGATCGCGGTGGTGAGATTTCTCGAATGGCAGGTCCTAGAGAAGTATTTAACGATGTGAAAGCACCACTTATCCGAGGCTTGGAAATCAAGCCGATGGAAAATAAAGATACAAAAGCAACAATTAGCTTTGAAACAAATGAAACAGCAAAGGTACATTACTGGTTTGTTGAAAAGAAAATCCAAGATGAAGATGGTAAGTGGATTGACAATCCTGATGTAAACTTAAGTGTGCCAGCAAATGAACAACGTTTAGCAACTGAATTAAAACGTAGCCCATCTGTTGAAAAAATAGGAAGTGGTCTTTCTGGAACAGTAGAAGCAAGAGGTGTAACATTAAAGCCTCATTCAGAATATGTTGTTTACGTTGGGGCAGAGGACACATATGGTAACTTTACGATTTATCGGGCAAATGTTGAATATAATGACCATAACAAAACGGCATCAGGCTTAATGAAGCAAGATTTCTATTCAGATGGGACGCCACCAAGAATCGGTATGAAGTCACCGATGGATAATAAGGATTATCCGGGATTAATTTATCGTAATAGTGATAATACCTTTACGATTACATTTAGCGAAACAATTATACGTGAGGTAGATGGTAAGTCTAAATTGGTATCTACAGGAGATACTGTCGATCTTGATTTAGCAGATATTCTTACAATTACTAGAAAAGATGCAAATGGCAATGATGTGGATGTAACGAGCCAATATGAGCCTGTACGTTATACAGTAGGCGCGAATACAACAATGGACAGTCAACTAATTATTCAGCCGCTAGCACCGAATACTGGAAATCAAACAATTACGGTGACAATGAAGGATGATACTACGGATGTAAGGGACTTTGTTATTCAAGGCTATGAGGGACATAAGTTTGTAAATGCTGCTCAATATCTATATCGTACACTGGATGCAATGTTTATGGAAATTCAGCTTAGTGATTTGAATACAACTAATGACCATAAAAAAGTTCAGGCGACATTTGACTTAGTAGGAGAAGTGAAACAACTTTATGAGAACGGAGAATTATTGAAATACTACTATCTATCTGATACAGCAATAACACCAGAATCTGTTATTCAGAATCGAACAGCGGCGCAAGTAGTTCAGACAGTTAATGACGGTTCTAATAGTTCATTGGCAAAAGGAAAAGGAACAGTTGCAACCAATGTGGCGCGTATTAATGTAGAATTTACGCACCCTGCTAAATTCTTTACAGGTGACTATGTAACCATTGTCTTAGAAGATAAATATGGCAATTTCCATAAATTCTATGCAAAGGTTGGTTATCGAAATCCTGTCCTTAATACACCATAAAGCGAGTAGGCTTGACTTCCCCTTGTCAACTAAACAGCTTTTAAAAAAACTAAGCAGCCATTTGGCGTCGATATTTATCGGTGTCAGATGGCTGAATTCTTTTAGGAAACGTTGATAGTTATAAAAGTAAATATATTCTTCAACTGTTTGTATAATTGCCTGTTCTGAATCCGCATGTAATAGGTACAGACATTCGCCGAGAGTATATTTATGATTCAAATGATAATGATTATCACCTATAATATACATAGAAAAATATATAGTTAAGAAGGGAGTAATTCCAAATAAACATAGAAGACCACCTTTTACTCTGGAATCACGCTTCTATCAAGGTATTAGATGTACGTCATAGGATACTCAGTATAGGGGAAACATTGCAGCCATATAAATTACCAGCAAGTGTTTTTCTCATAGTCACTCGGGGAGATGCGAAAATGCATCTGGATCAAACCAATTATCATGTGCATGAGTTTCAAATTATACATAGTGGCAAAGGGACGACTTTAGAAATTAATCAAATTATTGATGAACTAGAGTGCTATTTTATCTTTTATAAAGGTTCTGTTCCTTATCCTGTTGGTCAAAGCATTCTTCATTTGTTCGAAAAAAGAAATACATTTCAAGTGCAGTATAGTTTGACACCACAGTATCCAATCGTTATTTATGAAAAAGTACAGCTTATGTATGAAAGCTGGCAACAATCACAGTGGCTGGAACGTTTGCAAGTTAAAACATTATTTTATCAGATTGTATTAAGTATATATCAGCAGTTAAGTAGCCAAGAGAGCTATTTAAAACAAACAGGTTTGGTAAGTCAAATAAAGGCGTATGTGGAAGAACATTATGCAGATTCGATAAAGCTGGAGCCTCTTGCAGAACGTTTAAATTATAGTGTGTCACATATATCTGCCGTATTTAAGAGAGAGACAAACCATAGCTTAGTTGAATATGTTATGCAATTAAGAATGAAAAAGGCTGTAACGCTATTAAAATCAACAAATGTACCTTTAAAAGAGATTGCGGCAAGTGTTGGCTATACAGATGTTCATTATTTTAATCGCCTTTTTAAAAGACATATAGGGATATCACCAGGGAAATATAGAAAACTGGTATTGGATCGAGGCATGCTAGAAGATGCTCCACAAAACATCATGGAATCCTCCATTGATGAAAAAACACTCCAACGATATATTGATAGTGATAATCATTATCGATATAAAGAAGGAGGGAAATTTCAGATGGCTCGAAAAAATAAGTCAAATTTTGCAGCTACACTATTGCTGTGTTTGACGCTATTATTAGGTGCTTGCGCAAGTGGTGCCAATACAAATTCAGGCTCACAATCTCAAGCACAAAGTGAAACAAGTGGAGCAACACAGGTGGAAACCATTACATACCAAGCTGCGAGTGGAGAAGTAGAGATTCCAAAAAATCCGAAACGTATTGTAGTTGTAGCAGACAGCTATGCAGGATATTTATTGGCATTAGGTATTAAACCTATTGGCATGTCCGATTTTGCGTTAAGCCATCCTTATTTTGAGGGTAAAACAGATGGTATTGAAAGTATTGGTGACAACAAATCTGTTGAAAAAATCTTGGAATTGAAACCAGATTTAATTATTGCCTTCGATGGCATGGAAGGCTTTGAAAACTTTGAAAAGATTGCGCCAACCGTTGGCATTAAGTATGGCGACCTGAGTTATCGCGAACAATTAGTGGAGTTCGGTAAGATGCTTAATAAAGAAAAAGAAGCCGCTCAATGGATTAGCAATTGGGATGAGAAAATTGCCAAGTACAAGCCAATTGTTCAAGAAGTTGTAGGGGAACAGACGGTTTCTATTATGGGTGGTACTGATAAAGAGGTTTACATATATGGTGATCATTACTCTAGAGGTGGAGAAATCATGTATGGGGAATTCCAATTAAATGCGCCCGACTTAGTTCAAAAGGAGGCGCTTGAATCGAAAGAATGGGGCGTTTCATTTTCTATTGAACGATTGCCAGATTATGCAGGAGATTTTATTTTTGTAGAAGACACAGCGCTTGAATTTCTGAAGGAAAGCACATTATGGAATGAGTTGCCTGCAGTGAATAATAACATGGTTACGATATTGGATAGTAATGCTTCCTACTTTAATGACCCTGTTTCATTAGAGAAGCAGCTTGATTTAGTGGTAGAAGCCTTTAGTAATATGCAAAAAAATAAATAACATGAATAATTCATAAGCCAAACTACCATCAATCGTAGTTTGGCTTTTATTTGAGAATCATTTTCAATTATAATGATAGTAGCAAGAAGATAGATAGGAGGAGTTAGGTGCATTATGAATGTTGATGACCATATATACCTGTGGGATCATGCTGCTATCAAAGTGCTGGATGTTAGGCATCAAGTTTTGAGAATGGGTGAAACGTTACAGTCTTATAAAATGCCTTCCAATGGTTTTATTTTTGTGTCTCGTGGGAGGGGGCAGGTTCAGCTCAATCAAATTGAGTATATTATTCAGCAGTTTCAAGTCATACATGGTAGTAAAGGAACGATCTTAGATATTTTTCTAACAGAGGATGAGCTGGAGTATTATTTGATTTTTTATAAAGTGACCATGCCTATTCCTACGAGCCAAGAAATAGTAAAACTCATGGATAGGAGTAATCCATTTCTGTTGCAATATAGCTATATACCAAATTACCCGATTTTTATTTATCACAAAGTTAAATTGATGGAGCAGAAATGGAGGAAGGCTGGTGGAATAAATCGCTTTTATGTGAAATCATTATTCTACCAATTTGTTCATAATTTATTACAGCAGCTTCATAGCCAGGGGATAGATCTGATTAAACCAGACCTTGTGAGACAGGTAATAATGTATATACAAGAGAATTATGCACAAAATTTAACACTAGAATCTATTGCGACTCATTTGAATTATAGTGTTCCTCATCTATCTTCCATCTTTAAAAAGAAAACGGGTTATAGTGTAATTGACTATGTAATTCAAACGCGCCTCGATATAGCAGCTAATTTATTAGTAGAGACAGATGCTACATTGAAAGAAATTGCTGAAAATGTAGGCTATAGGGACCCTTATTATTTAAGTCGCCTTTTTAAAAAGTATAAGGGTGTATCGCCATTACGCTTTAGAAAACAAGAAAGAAAAGATGCTATACATCGTCCTCAAAATATCATTGAATCGTCCATTGTGTGGCGGCAAATATGGCGATATATTGATAGTGATAATCATTATCAATATAAAGGAGAGGAAGATATACATATGTATAGAGGTTCAAGAACTTCATTCACTGCAATAGCGCTACTTTGTATAACATTGCTGTTGGGCGCGTGTGCGGGAGGGACTACCAGTTCAAACAATGAAGCAACAGGACAGAATCAGCCTGTTGCAGAAAGCCAGTCTGCCAACTCATCTGAGACAAGAGTTTATAAGGATAGTCAAGGAGCAGAGGTAGAAATTCCTACAAATCCAGAACGAATTGTACTTCAGGGCAATTCGATCGGTGATTTACTTGCATTAGGCATAGAGCCTGTTGGGGTAGATCGTCGTTTTATCGAGAGCGGTGTTTTAGAAGATAACGGGAAAGTAAGTTCAACAGATATCGGCTTTCCAACAAACCTAGAGAAGGTTCTGACATTAAAGCCAGATTTGATTATGCTGTCATATGTTATGGATAATGAGGTCGAAGAAGCTTCTAAAATTGCACCAACTATTGTTTTTGATGGTATGCAGCCATTAAAGGATCGATTCCCAGTCGTTGCTGATATTGTTGGTAAAAAGGAAGAAGGAGAGCAGCTACTGAAGAAATATAATGAAGATGCCGATGCCATGTGGGAGCAGCTTCGTGCAGAGGGTAAGGTAGCTGAAGGTGAAACGGCAGTAGTACTCCAATTTTTTTGGAATAAAAAGATGTTCGTGATGAAAACAGGTGGGGTAGCAGGTTTACTGTATCAAGCTAAAGGATATAGTATGGATGAAAAGGTGCAAGCACTACAGCCAAATAGTGGACCATATATTGAAATTACTAAAGAGACGCTACATGAGACACTTATGGGTGATCAATTATTTGTATTAATTTCTGCGGATAAAGAGGCCCAAAAGGCATTTGAGGAATTAAAACAAGAACCATTGTGGAACTCCCTACCTGCTGTGAAGAACAATAAAGTGCATTTCATAGAGGATAAATGGAATTATGATGATATGACAACGAGTAACATGTTGCTAGAGGAATTTCCAAATATGCTAACAAAATAAGTAGATAGGAAAGGCTAGGTTAGACCTTAGTTTTTCCTGCAAACAGTAAAGTTACAACAAAGCCCAAGTGGATATGTCTACTTGGGCTTTTCAGCTAGGGAGAAAACTACTAAATTACAATTTGCTATATCTTTTTTATGAAAGAGTAATATCTTATAAATTCTATTATTTTACAATAAATCCTTATTTTAATAAAATGTAATTATAAACCATTTTTATTGGAAATCAGTAAAATTGTTGCGTGTAATTGATAAGATGCGTTAGAAGGAGGAGAAGAAATGAGTAATATTTTAACATTGTCGAATATCACAAAGAGTTATCGAAATAATAAAGTAATTAATAATGTTTCTTTCTCAGTTCCAAAAGGTGAAGTAATAGGTTTAGTTGGACCAAATGGTGCAGGAAAGACAACCCTTATGCGAATAATTATGGGATTAATAACGAAGTTTGAGGGGGAGGTTCGGTTTGATATTGAAAAGCAACCTTTACAACATATAAAACGTATTGGAGGACTGATTGAATACCCTAGTTTTTATCCCCATATGAGTGGAATGGATAACCTTATTTATTTTGCAGAGATTTCAGGGGGATATGATAGAGATAATGTTTCATCTGTAATCCATTTATTGGGGATTGAAGGTTTTGTTCATAAGAAGGTAAAAAGGTATTCTTTAGGAATGAAACAGAGGTTAGGAATTGCACAGGCATTAGTTAATAATCCTAAATTATTGATTTTAGATGAACCCACAAATGGATTAGATCCAGAAGGAGTTGCTGAAATAAGAGAAATATTGGGGAAAGTTTCAAAAGAGAGAGGGATATCAATTCTTATATCCAGCCATATTTTATCAGAAATTGAAGCTGTTTGTGATAAAGTTTTGTTTTTGAAGAAGGGAACAGTAGTAGATTATATTGATTTAAAAACAGAAAAACAGACTGATAGAGAGCTACATGAATTTATCATAGAAACTAAAAAAATAGAAATGGTAAAAAACTATTTAAATGATATACAAAACATACCTTTTATAGAAATAGATCAAGATAAAGTAAAATTTCAATATCTTTATAAAGATTCTGATTCTCTTATAGTAGATTTAGTAAAAAATAAAATTAGTATAAATGCTATTTATCCACTTCGCAAAGATTTAGAAAAGAGATTTTTTGAGTTAATGGGAGGAAATAAGATTGAATAGCACTATAAGAATATCAATATTAGAGGTTAAACAATTATTCAAAAGATATGGCATTTGGTCAAGTTTATTTATTGCAGTTTTGTACACTATTACAATTTATCTAAAAAGGCCCATGTACCCATCCCCTTCGGATTTGGATACATATTACAATTACTTTGGTGATATTTCGTACTATATTATTCTCATTATGCCTTCTTTTATTATGTCAAGAGAGTTTTCATTAAAAACTTCTAGAATTATATTCACAGGATCTTTATCACGTATAAATATAGTTCTATCAAAATTACTTTCATTGATTTTAATTGGATGTATTGTAGGAACTATTCATCGATTACTAGCCAATTTATTGTGGGTATTGGAACATAATAAATTTACTCTGAATAATCTTACACACGATATTTTCACTAATCTAACAAATTATTTACTTATTTCCTTTTTTGTTTCAAGTTTATCTTTCATCATTGGGTTTATTACGTTCAGTCAAATTGCAACAATAGTTTCCATTATTTCTATGTTTTCATTTGAGAGTATGATTAGAGGTATTATTTTAATAAAATTAGACTCTACAACAAAATTAGCTCTTTGGATTAAAGAGAATCCACTGGCTTTGGTTTATAAGGGAATGCAATATAATAATTTATCAATATCAAATAATATTTGTTTAGCATTAACAGGCTTAGTATTATTTTTAATATCTTTAATAATTATTAATAAAAGAGAAATATAGGAGATTGATAATATGACTGGTATGTTTTCTATAAGCCGAATGGAAATAAAGAAAATATTTGATACATCAACATGCGTTTTTTTAATAATATTATTTATTGCTACAATTATTGATAATGTTCTTTATTATCAGATGAATTTAAGTAAAAGCGTAGAGTTAAGCGGAAATATTGGTATTTCCTTATTTATTATACAAATTTACTTTATTTACTTAGGCAGTAATATGATAGGATCCGAGTTTAGTTTTGGAACTTCGAAAATGGTATTTAGTAGTATGTACAGTAGAAGTCAAATAATTCATATTAAAAGTGTTTCATTTTTATTTTATACTTCTCTATATGGCATTTTTAATATATTAATTGGATTAACTGTTCAACTTATCATAGGTAAACATTTCTCTAGTATGGAGATCCTAAGTACACTATTCTCAGTTTGGATTGTATATATAGTTTATTTCTCTTCTATCTTATCAGTAGGTATATTTACAATTTCTATTACGTTTAATCGCGTTTACTCATTAATAATTGGATATGTTCTATATATTTTTTTATATAACATTGGTATACAAATTGTAGAAAGAGATGACAGTTGGATGAAGACGATTATGGAGAATACACCATTTTACATTGCTTCTGATGGTTTTTCTACTCTATACTACAATATTAATAATATTATTTACTTAAGCTTCTTTTCAGTAGTAACCTATATAATAGGTCTCTATATAATCAAAAAAAGGGATTTGAAATAAATAAACTCTATATATTTTGTTTCGATTCTTGGAATAATCGCAGTTTATCAGGGAAATATATTTTAAATGTAGTGCCAGTATCTTCTTGAGAATCTACACTTATGCGTAACCCTAATTTTTTGCACAAGGTTTCACAAAGGTACAAACCCATACCAGTAGATTTAACATAGTTTCTACCATTGGTTCCTGTGAACCCACGTTTAAAAATTCTCTCAATATCAGATGAAGCTATACCAATACCGTTGTCTGATATTAACAATAAAGTACCGTTTTCTACTTTTTTAGCAATAAAGGATAATTTAAGCGGATTATGACGATATTTGATAGCATTATCTATTAATTGCTTTAAAATAAAAATAATCCATTTTGAATCAGATGTGACTTTCAAATCAAGGTTATCCTTATATATATTACCATTGGCACGAATAATACTTAGAGATAATGATTTAATGGCTAAATTTACAGCCTTATCAAGTGTAAATGTTTCTATTCTATAATCTTGATTTAAAGTACTACTTCTTGCATAGTATAGAGCTTGTTCAACATAACCTTCTATTTTTAATAGTTCTTCTTGAATAAGGATATTTTCAGGTGTCTTATGGTTACTTATAATTAACTTTAGTGCAGTGATTGGTGTTTTTATTTCATGCACCCAAAGTTCAATGTAGTCGGTATAATTACGTTGTGAGTTTTTCAAAGAGAAAATACAATCATTCATGTATTTTGTTGCTTCATTTAAGATGTTGTAGAAGAATTTCCCTGAAAAAAAAGGGGGTTCCTCTACAATATCTGCAATATATGTTTTTTCTTTGATTTGTTTTGAAATATTTTTTATTTCATCGTAATAGTTCCTTAATTGATAATATTTAAATAAAATTGGTGTGAAAAAGAAAAATAGAAGAATCAAATCTATTACTATTACTAAACTTCCATTTTCATTATACAAGTAGAGGACACTAGAGATAATTAGCAATGATAGTAAATGAAAAAGTATTGCTAACTGTTTTTCCTTAAAAAATTCAATTAAACTCATAACTGATAACCCTGTCCTCTCTTCGTTAATAAATATTTTTTTAAACCGATTGATTCCAATTTGCGCCTTAACCTTGATATATTAACATTTAAGGTATTTTCATCAACAAAATCTCCGTTTTGCCAAAGCTCATTCATTATTTCATCTCTAGAAACTACGTTTCCTTTATTCATCATCAATAATCTAAGAATACATAATTCATTCTTTGTAAGTTCTATTTCTTTATTATTATAAATAGCTTTGCTCTTTAATATTTCCAGTGTTAAATCTTTATAAGAAAGAATAGCACTTTTGGAAATTTCGTAAGTTCTTTTTAAAACGGATTGAATATGAGCTAAAAGGATTTGTGAATCATATGGTTTTGTAATAAAGTCATCTGCTCCTATTTGAAGACTTAATAGTTCGTCAAAGGAAGTGTCACGGCTAGTTACTATAATAATGGGCACAGAAGACAATTTCCGAATTTCACGACACACTTGAAAACCGTCTTGAAAAGGAAGGTTAAGATCTAAAATAATTAAATGCGGCATGCTTTGTAGAGCATCTTCTACAATTTTTGTGAAATCATCGCCACTTATGCATTCATACCCATATCTCTCTAGAAAATCAAAAAGTTCCTTTCTGATAATTGGATCATCTTCGATAATGAATATTTTCATTTTTAATTTCCCCTTAATTGAACCAATGAATGTCTTTATTTCCATTATTTATATCTTTTAATTATATTATAGTGCATAGTAAGTAAACTTACAAAACGGTAATATTATGATACAATAATCGATTTTTTGTTAATTCATTGAATGGTAATATTATGGTAGCAAAAGGATAAGTCATCCATAAAAGGGGTGGAATTGGGAAGTGAATACAATATTAAAAGTTGAAAATATTGAAAAGGTGTATGGTAATAAGGGTAATGTAACCCATGCATTAAAAAACATTTCATTTGAAGTGCAAAAAGGCGATTTTATAGCAATTATGGGACCAAGTGGAAGTGGTAAATCGACTTTACTTAATTGTATTTCAACCATTGATACTGCTACGGCTGGTCATGTATTTATAGATGGCGAAGATGTCACAAAATTAAAGGGCCATAAATTATCAAAATTTAGAAGTGAGAAGTTAGGTTTTATTTTTCAAGAATATAATTTACTAGATACACTAACTGCTTTTGAAAATGTTTCTTTGGCATTATCTATAATTAATTATCCAGTGAATGAAATTGAACATGAAGTCGATAGAGTTGCCGCTGCTTTGGATATAAAGGAAGTATTGTACAAATACCCATATCAAATGTCAGGAGGACAACAGCAGAGAATTGCGGCAGCGAGAGCAATTGTTACAAGGCCTACATTATTATTAGCCGATGAGCCAACAGGGGCTCTTGATAGTAAATCTGCTAAAATGTTGCTGAAAAATTTAGAAATATTAAATCAGCAACAAGATGCCACAACTTTGATGGTTACTCATGATCCTTATAATGCAAGTTTTTGCAGAAGGATTATTTTTCTAAAGGATGGAGAAATTTTTAATGAACTAATACGAGGAAAAGATGATCGTAAAACTTTCTTTAATCGAATAATGGAGGTTGTTGCACTACTAGGAGGAAATATCAATGATGAGTTTTAAATTGATATATAAAAATGTAGGCAGAAGTATTAAAGATTATGCTATCTATTTTCTAACTCTTGTTTTAGGTGTTAGCCTATTTTATGCATTTAATTCAGTATCATCTCAACCAGCTTTAAATGATTTAAATTATTCTATGGAGATTTTTGGGGATGCATTAGTTACGTATATTGGACTATTAACAAGGTTTATTGCAATTGTTTTTGCTTTTCTTATCATATATGCCAATCAATTTATAATGAAGCGAAGAAAAAAAGAAATGGGTATTTATATGACATTAGGGATGAGTAAATGGCGGATATCCTTTATTTTTGTAGGTGAGACTTTTTTGGTAGGGTTATTTGCTTTAATTATAGGCCTTGGGCTAGGATTTTTAATGTCACAAGTAATCTCGATATTAGCTTTAAAAATGTTTGTAGGTGATGCAGTAGGATATAAATTGTTGTTATCAAAAGAAGCTATAAAAGAAACTATTATAAGTTTTTCTATTATTTATATTATAGTAGCACTTTTTAATGCTCGTAATATTATGAATATTAAACTTATCGATTTATTAATTGCGAATCGTAAAAATCAAGAGTTAAAGGTCTATAACAAATGGGCGACAAGTAGCCTTTTTTTAGTAGCAATTACTTTAATAACTACTGGAATACTATTGTTGATGAAATTCGGACTTGATAAGAATTATTTAACTGTGATAGTCTCGCTTCTTGGTTTTGGTATTATTTTGTTTTATTATACAATTTCCGGTGTGATGGTGTTCTTGGCTAAAAGAAACAAAAAGCTGTATTTTAAAGAACTAAATTCATTTTTGTTTCGACAATTCGGAAGTAAAATGCAAATTAATTTTCTAGTAATAAGTATCTTAAGTGCATTACTGATAGCTTCACTAGTAGTTCTAGGTACAGGATTTAGTGTTACAAGTTCTATGAATAAACAAGTTACCACGGCAACTCCATTTGACTTAACAATTGTAAAACCCTATGAGGATAACAAAAATCTTTTAGAAACAGCAAAACAAGATGGCATTCCACTCAAAGAAAATCTTAAAAGTTATGTAGAGATAATGTTGTTTAATGCAGATTTAACTTATGGAGAATTGTTTAAAGAGCAACAAGTAGAACTATCTGATTTAGAACAAGAGATACTTATGTCACAAGTTACTTTAATAACTGAAACAGATTACAATAAAATATTGGAACTATCTGGAGAAGAAGGAATTCGGTTGGGAGAAAATAAATTTATTATTAATGCAAACTATGAACCCTTTAATAAACATATTCAAAATTTCTTAAATAAAGAGGGGAAAATAAGAATTGGTGACAAGGAGCTTACTCCTGCAAACAAAAAAATATTTGGTAACATTACTTACTTAACAAATTCAACCAGGGCAAATGATGTAGGAACAGTGGTTGTTCCAGACAATATGAGAAATTATATGAATCCTGATAGTTTCTTATTGAATGGTGTTTTTCCCTCTCAAGAAATTGAGGGCACGGTCTATAAAATAATGAATAATAAATGGGTTGAAAAATCTCTTGATGGAGAGATTTATTATGTAACTAAGAGTGTGATACAAGACACTTACTTTGGCGTATTTGGAGTAATAGCTTTTATTAGCAGTTACTTAGGAATAATTTTAATGATTGTCACGTTATCAATACTAGCATTACAGCAATTAACAGAAACCCAGGATAACAAAGAAAGATACCTGACATTATCGAAAATTGGTGCAGATAAAAAAATGATTAATAGGTTGTTATTTAGACAAATTGGATTTTATTTTATTTCACCTTTAATTTTAGCTAGTTTCATATCAATCTTTACTACTAAGGTTGTATTAGAAAAATTAGAACCATTTTTTGAAGTTTCTATCAAACAGAATATGTTTTTAAGCTTTGGTATTATTTTGTTGCTATATGTAATATATTTCATTGCAACTTATCAGAGTGCAAAACAAGTAATTTTAGACAATAGACTTAAATAAAAGGAGTAGGTAATATGACTGAATTTCTAATGGGTTTTGGATTATCGGAGGGAATAGTTGAAACTATTAAATGGTGGATCCCATATTTAAGTTTTATAATGATCATAATCATCGTAACCATTTTATTTAAGGTTATCCGTAAAAAGAAAATAAAGAATGCGAAAAATTAATAAGCAATTTAGTTTAAAAAAGCATTATTCTTGGTTAAATGATCTTAGAACTAACTTTCGTTTTTAAATGACTGGTTCCTCACAATTTTTCTTATAAATGCACGGTACAATTGACAATTGAAGCAGTTAAAAATAATAGAGTATTCAACTTAAACCCAGAACGTTTCTGGCCTTATGATCCAATTGCTGTAGAATCACAGGTTGAGGAAATCGCTAGCATGCTCAAAGATCGTTTAGAGAAAGAGAAGTAAATAGTATAAAAATGCCCAAGTGGAATGATTACCACTTGGGCTTTCTGCTAGGAATCTAAAAAACGGGGAAGGCGACTAAGCATACAAGGTAGGACGCTCACATGGTCCTCCTCATCAAACTTCACATAATTAGTATGAATGCTTTGGTTGCTTAAACGCTTCATTTGTTCCGCAGCTTGATCAGCTCCTTCGAGCATATCTGGCAGCTCGTTAGCACCGATTGTAAGTAGGAGATTAATAGTATGCTGACTTTTCCAAGCTTCAGCAAATCGATCTATTTCTTTTAGTACGGCATTGTTAGCCCACCAAACAGAGGGACTTCCGACTACTACATGACTAAATAAATGGGGTCTTGCACATAAAGCATATAGTGTGAAAAGACCGCCTAAGGAATGACCAACAATCGCTTGTTTCTTTTTATTAATAGGCCATTCCTTTGCGACAGCGGGCATGAGCTCATCTTCAATAAAGTCTAGAAACTCATTGGCTTTGCCGTTTGGAGGCCAAGGCGTTCCATCTGGACGTGGTGGCAGATGTTCTTCACTAACAGGTAGTGTAAAATCGTGACAGCGTCGCTCCATATCAAACGGTTCCTTTGAGGGATAGCCGATGCCAATAACAAGAATGGGATCATAGCCTTTTGGTTTACGTGTTTGTAATTTCACTGCCTCTGCAAGCGTTGGAAAAAGGGCATCCCCATCTAAGGCGTAAATAACAGTATAACCATCTGCTGGTGGTTCATCTGTTGGGGCTGCAATTAAAATGCGATAGTCTAGCTGTTGACGAGACGTCATGGCATATTCAAAGTAGTTTTCGGATGTATATGGTTTCTTAGTCATTATTGTCATGGCGCTAGAAACTCCAATACATCTTCTATTACTTTACCTTGTGCATGAATACCACCATTTAGCCAATAATCCTCTGATGTTTCAAATACTTGATTGTTTTTGAATGCCGACGTACTTTGCCAAATTTGACTGTTCTTCAACTCATTTAAAAATTCATCCCCAAGGTTACCATCATTAATTAAGAAAATATAATCTGCATCTAGTTCAGGTAGAATCTCTAATGATACCTCGAAGGCACCATTTTTCACGTAGCTGCTTTGTTCAAATCCTAATTCATGTGTTAAGACATACCCACTGAAATACTCATCCGTCATAAAAAACATCCCCTTTGCATTAAAGCGAATTAACGCAACCTTTTTACCTTCTGTTATGGAAGTCAGCTTTGTTTTTGCTGCATCCACCTTTTCTTGATAACCCTGTAAAGCTTGCTCAGCTTTGTCTGTTTCATCAAGTAGTTGCCCTAAAACTTTAATAGAGCCTTGTAAATCACTTGCGGCATTATTGAAAACATAGGTTGGTGCGATTTTTGCGTATTTTTCATATGTGCCATTTTCCACATAAAATGAATTGTGCAAAATAATTAAGTCTGGTTTATCTGCCATAATTGCTTCGGCTGATGGGGGACCACTTGCAAAGCTAATTTCAGGTACACCCTGTAGCTGACCTTGTAAATAGAGCTGTGGTTTAACACCGTTGGACCATTGCATAGTAGGCTTGATACCAAGAGCTAATAACGAATCCTCCATGACAGGTGCAAAAATTTTAGTAGGCTTAGCTGGTAGTGTTACCTCATTACCGACCTCATCTTTTAGTGTTAACGGATAAACACTTTGCTCCTTTGTACTTTCGGAGGTTGCCTGCGTTTCTACCTGTTCCTCTTTATTGCTTGATTGGGTATTGCAGGCCGTTAGTATGCCAATAGTTAGCAAGAACATCGCTAATAAATAGGCAGATTTTATAATTGTATGACATTGATTACGACAATTTTGTTTCATTGTTCATCAAAGTCTCCTTCCAGTGATAATCATTCTCAAATAGAATTATAAATCACCGTCAGATACGTTACCATGGACGGGGACAGGAAAAGGATTTGGATTTTTTCCGGTTAGCATAAGCAACATTTCATCTAGCATTCGGTTTATAGCAATAGCTGAGTATTCAAACCAAGGATTCGAAGGTAAAACATAGACATGTCCATTTTTTACGGCATGGAGCTCTTTCCATCGATCAAGGTATTGTAAAGTAAGCCAATAATTTCGAGTTGGCGAATCTGGACAAATGATAAATAGCAAACGGTCAGGGTTTAAATTGACTAGCTGATCAAGTGTAATAAGCTCGTTATATGTTTGTTGTTGCGCATTGACAGGACGCAGCTGCAAATCTGTAAACAGTACATCCTGAATCCCTTTATTACAATATAAAAATAATTGATCACCGCATAAACGAAGAACGGCAAAAGTATGGTTTCCAGTAACTTGATAAATTTCTAACCTTGCCTGTAATACCTTTTGTTCATATGTTTGAATGAAATGCTCCCCCACGTTTTGCTTTTTGACAGCTACAGCTATTTCTCTCAGTTGTGTTCGCCAATCCTTTGCTTGTATATAGACATTTTTGATGCCGATTGTTTGAAGCCAATCAAGCATGGAGAGGGAGGGTTCCTCTTGAAAAATATGAATGTCTGGCTTAGCAGAGGCTAATTTTTTGAAGTTGTCCTCTGATTCTGCATCAAATATATTAACATGCACTGGGATTTTCTCTTGGTAATGATTGTAATAATAAGGACTCCATTTAGCATTCAGCGGAGCTGCTACTGGTATGATACCAAGCGCTAATAAGTTTCCAGTAGCGGATACCGAAAAAGTAGAAATTCGCTGGCGAGCCATTTTACTATAAGCAGAAGGTGAAATCCCAACTTCCTTTTTAAATTTTCGACTAAAATAAAATTCGTCACTGTAACCAACTTTTCTAGCAATCTCACGAAGTAATAAATCAGTATCACGCAGTAATTGCTTGGCATGTCCAATGCGTAGCGCCGTTAAATAATCTGTGGCACTTTGACCGAATGCCTTTTTAAAGGCCTCTCCAAAGTAGCTGGAACTCAGACCAGAAATGAGTGCTAGATGCTCAATTGTGAGAGGTTGATGATGGTTTTTAGCAATATAATCTCGTATATCCTTTAATGATATTTGAGTAGTCATATCTGTCATACTTTCCGTTTTCATATCTTAATGTCACCCCTTATTATAAGTGTGAGAATTACTTTGCAGTAACCAATAGCTTTGGTAATGCACCGAGTAACTTCTCTCTTGTAAAGGCATCACCATAATTCCACTTTGTTGCATCTACTAAATAAGCATGGTTATTTTGTACAGCAGGGAGTCCTTTCCAAATAGCGCTATTAATCAATTCCATCGTAGCCATTTGCGATTCTGGTTTATTAGATAACAACATAAAGATGCGGTCACCAGCATACTGAGGTAAGTGATCTATTGGTATTTCTCTATACCCCTCACCTGCTTGAAGTAGTTTTTTGACTTGTGGGTGAGGCTGAAATCCATCTGGATGAAAAAGGGCAGGGGACAGTCCTATACAGCCCATAATATAAAGGCGTTTGCCATGATCAAAAGTCAATACTGATGCCGTTTCACCAGGCTCTACAACTGTTTGTAGCTGCTGCCACATAGTTTTTTCTTGGATTTTAAAATGTTCTAGCCAATCTTCTGCACGCTGTTGTTGGTTAAGCCACTGCCCTAATAAAAGAACACGCTCTTCTAATGAATCCCAGGAATTGAGGGTAATCGTTGGTGCAATAGTTGATAGCGCCTGATATTGCTGCTCGTCACTACTGGTAAAGATAATTAAATCAGGATTCAGCTTCGAAGATTTTTCAAGATTGATTGGAAAGGCAACATCTTGAATATAAGGAACATGGTTTTTATAAAAGGATTTACTAATAGAGTTTTTGTCACCACCTATTGGCTGCACATCAAAAATCAACATATCTCCAAACGTTTCTCCATGATAAATAATACGATGAGGTGAGCAAGGAATGGCTACCTCATGTCCAGTCCAATCTTTTACAACTGTTTTTTGTTTATATTGTCGTGCAAACTGTTTTGGAGGAATCCCCATTACCTGTCGGAAGCGGCGATTAAAGTAATATTCATCATCAAATCCTACTTGCTGCGCAATATCTTTTAATGGCTCATTTGTTTGTAGTAATAATTCCTTGGCATTTGTAAGACGTAAATCTGTAATATAATCTAGCGGTTTCTTCCCGGTTAAGGTTTGGAAGATCGTACTATATTGCCATTGAGCTATATGGGCGAGTTCCGCTAGCTTTTTCACTGTTAAAGGCTGTTGAAAATAGTTATGTATATAGTCGATAGTTTCTTCAACCGCCTTTGTCATTGTCAACTGGTAGTTCATATGAAGCTGATGTTCAAATAATAAATTTAATAGTTCATACAAGACTCCTTGTTGTTTAAGAAAATCCAATTTAGGATTTAAATTATACAGATCTTCGGTAAGACGAATTATTCGTGTATAAGGATAAATTGTATATTCCACTCATCAGAAAAAATAGATCCTAGATGTGGAGAAGGGTGCTTATGTTTTAGCTGAAAGGCTGAAAAGGCAATTTTATAGAAACGGTAACCATGATTTATATCCGATAAATCAATCATAGAATGGGGCTGTACAAGAAAAATTTTTCCTTTCGTCACCAAATAGGGTATATCATCAATCGTTAATGTCCCACAGCCATCTGTAAAAAGTATCATCGTATGATGAGCAGTCGAGATAAACGGATAGCTCTGCGAAATACAGTCAATATCTTCTAAATGAAATAGTAAATCATTGTTAATAGAAGCTGATTTGTTGTCTTCCATCTGTTCACTTCCTTAGTAAATGAAAATGATTATCAATTAACTGTATTGTATAAAAAGTAAAGAGACATTTCAACAAAGATGAAATGTCTCTTGTTAGTTATTTTTTTAAAATAGTAGGTAATTGTGATAACAGCCATTCTCTTGTTGAGGCATCGCTATCACTTTTTTCAATATCAAATGTGTAGACATGACCGTTCTTCACTGCCGGTAGGTTCTTCCAAATTGGACTCTCCATCATTTCTTTTGTCGATTGTTTTGCTTCATCATCGACTGGTGTAAGGATGAAAATTCGATCACCAGCATATTCAGGAAGAAGTTCTGTGGAGATTTCAGCAAAGCCTGTTCCATCATCAAGTATTTTTTGTATTTTGTCACCAGGTTTAAGAACATTTGAATCGTATAAAACTTGAGAAAGTCCAGCACGTGCCATGACAAATAATCGATCTCCTGGATAATATGTTAAAACCGATGCTGTTTCATCTGGTTTAATGATGTCATCAGCTACAAGCGACTCCCACATTTTATCCGCTTTTTCTGTATAAGCATCCATCCATTGAGTTGCTTCTTCTTTTTTATTAAGTATATCGCCCAGCTCTGTTAAACGTTGGCTTAATGGCGCGAAAGTATCAAACACGATAGTTGGAGCGATTTTAGAAAGCTGTGAATATGTCTTATCATCAGAAGTACCAATAATGATAAGATCAGGCTTTAATGACAATGTTTTCTCAACATTAATAGGAAAACCAACGTCCTCCACATCTTTTACACGATCTTCCCAAGCATAATTTGTAATCCAAGAGAAGCCAGCACCAACTGTTTTGATATTTAATGCAAGTAAATCACCGTATCCTTCTCCATGATAAACCACTCTCTCAGGATTTACTGGAATTTCAACCTCATGACCTAAATAATCCTTATAAACACGAGTTGTTGATTCTGACGTTGTTGCCTCTTCTTTCTTTGTCTCTTCATTAGTTGAACCACAAGCAGCCAGCATGATTCCAACCAGTAATAATAGGCTACAAATGAGCATATGTCGATTTAATTTTTTCATGTCTCTTCCTCCGTAAATGATAATCATTATCGATATAGGTTAGCATAAATTAGACTGTCGCCTAGGACAATGGACAAACTGAAAAGGGGTCATTAAGGTTTATCCAAAAATCTAACTGTCTCTTTAAAATAAAATCCGTTTTACCGTATCAGCATCCTTCCATTGGTGGAGAATGGACCTTTCATTGGATTAAGATTCGTGTAATGAAAGGGGTTTAAAGATGAAGAATTTTTGGATGTTTGTCATAACAGGTATGCTATTAATCGTTACAACTACGGGTTTTGGTCGTATGGCATATGGAATTATTTTGCCATTTATGCAGGAGGGATTGAGTTTTACAACCTCTCAATCTGGTTACTTAGGAACAATGCTGTTTTTAGGCTATTTACTAACAGTAGGGCTTTCCGGAGTACTTACAACACATATTGGTGCAAAAAATGTTCTGTTAGTAGGGGGAGCCTGTGTCATTTTAGGGTTAATGGGACTGGTGTTCGTCCCAAATTTCTCGTGGGCTGCCATCACACTGTTCCTTGCAGGGGCAGGGAGTGCACTTGTCTATACACCATTACTATCGATAGCCATTAACCTGTATCCTAAAAAACGAGGTACAGTCATGGGGTTGTTAATGAGTGGAGCCGGGATAGGGATGCTATTATCAGGTTTACTTGTACCCTTTATGCTGCAACGATTTCCTACGCTAGGATGGCGTGGAGCTTGGTTAGTTTTTGCGATTTTGACACTAATCGTCGTGTTGCTAGCATCCTGGGCGATAAAGCAACCAAATTTTGTCGAGAAGGATACCGTACAGGAAAAAACAACAACATGGCGCAGTAAGCAACTGTATATCATTGCAAGTATTTATTTTGCCGTTGGTTTAGTCTATCTTATTCCTAATCTATACCAAACAAGTTATATGAAAAGTCTTGGACTATCCAATGGGCTAGCAGGCTCCATTTATGCCATTGCTGGAATTGTGTCGATTGGAGGCGCTCCATTCTGGGGAATGTTAGCAGATAGAATGGGTGTTAAAAAAGCATTAACAACGGCATTACTACTATCGGTTGTCGGCGATTTATTGCCAATGATGTTTGAAAACATTGGAGGGTTTATACTATCCTCTATTATTTGGGGTTCTTCCCTTGGTGGTGTTCTTGTCCTGATACAGATGAAAGCCAGTCAGCAAGTATTGCCCCAATATGTTGCATCGGCTATCGGGTTTATTTCAATTTTTTATGCAGTAGGTCAAATGATGGGGCCAGGATTAGCTGGCTGGTTAATTGAGCATGCTGGAGGATTTTCAGTTGCTTATGGCTTTGGAGCGGCAGTTTTCTTTTTATGTATCTTGTTAGCATTTTCGCTGACTACAGAAGAAAGCTAATTTTCATAGCGGAAAGGATGTCCCTTTGCTATACTTTAGTTGATTATTGATAATTATTCTCAATAAAGTGCTGAAGGATGGTGAACGCTATGAGTGTGGATTTTCATCAAAATTTTGCTCGATTTTTTCATGCGCTTGAAATACTAGAACCGCAGGAAAAATCAACACAATATATGTCATTCCAATCAACTTTGAAGGAAGGGGCAATCCATCGTTTTATACCTCGTACAGATTTAGAGGTAGTTGTATCGGATTATTCCTTTCATCAGGAACATCGAATGAATGTCTCCACAGCGAAGCCAATGGTGGAAATTAGCTATTGCTTGCAAGGGACGCGAGGTGTACATATTTCCAATGGTGAGTATGTAGTAACGGCTGGGACATGTACAATGCAATTGATGGAGCAAGTAGAGGCAAACTTTATATTTAATAAAGATGAGTCTTATCAGATGGTTGGCATTGGTATCCCTGTAACAACTTTTAATCATTACATGGAAAAAATTAATGGGAATGATGGTACCTCTACCAAGTTTTCAACGGTTCTTGGTGGATCTCCTTTTCGTTTCTTTCAGGAGAATATTAATCCACTAGATATGCTTATGGTAAAACAATTGTTAGAAGCGCTAGCAGCTAATCGATTGACTAATTTGGAGCTAGAAAGTACGGCTTTACAGCTTTTAACAAGAACATGCCAAACCTTTTTTCCTCATTCAACAAATCCAATGGAATTCTCACGGGATGATAGAGCAAAACTAGTTCAAGCACGCATCATTATGGCAGAAAATATGCTGAATCCTCCATCGTTAATGGAGCTTTCTCGTTTAGTTGAATTAAATGATTATAAATTGAAAAAGGGTTTTAAAGAAATGTATGGCACAACAGTATTTGGTTATTTGCGTGAAAAACGTTTGGAGAAGGCATGTTATTTATTACAAAGCGGGACAATGAATATTATGGAAGTAGCGAATGCTGTTGGGTATTCTAATCCGAGTCATTTTGCAGAGGTTTTTAAGGAGAAATATGGGCTGAATCCGCGAGACTTTGTCAGATACAGATCACAATAAAACCCTTCAGCTTTGGACAAAGCTGAAGGGTCATAGTGTTGAAAAACAAAACAATCCATAGAATTTTGTGAAAAGTGAAAATGAATTTCCGTTGCAGGCTACTTGCTTGCCTGTGGGCGAGCGCTGAATCGCATCCTCCGCTCCGTTTAGAGTTTTGCCTGTCTCGCTATCCTACGGGAGTCAAGTAGCCCTCCACTTCAACCCACTAACTTTTTAGCAAAGGCGTTCACTACTCATTTTTTGAGGGGTGTCGTAACTCATCACTTCTCACATTGAAAATAAGAGCCTACCCTTTCTCTAATCATACACATAATGGGCTATTTGATTGCTACGTTTAGTATGAAAGATAAGGAAAAGACACTTTTTCTGCCGTTGACATCATCTTTTTTCAACAACATGACCCTTCAGCTTTGGACAAAGCTGAAGGGACTTTTTTTACTTCACTATGCTATCCAATACATTTTGAATAATTTGGCGATTGGCAATAGCACCTGAATATAACCAACTCGAACTTGAATCGAATTCATAAACATGACCATTTTTAACGGCAGGTATATTAGCTAGAAGAGGATCGCTTAGCAATTCAGAGCTACCTGCACTATCACTGTTAATAACAAAAAGATAGTCAGCATCTATTTGAACGAATTTTTCTAAAGAAACCTGTGACCAATCACCAGCAGCAGATGCTGACACCTCTTTCACAAGGCTTGGAGTTTGTAACCCAAGATCCTCATAAAGAACAACACCACTAGAAGCTGTGTCACTTACCATGTAGATTGAATTTTTGATATTCCAGATCACAGTGGCTGAAAGATTTTCGACTTTGTTGTGAATTTCTTCTTTTGCCTCTTTAGCGAATTCATCATAATCTGCTAGGACTTCCTTTGCCTTATCTGTTTGACCAAAAATTTCGCCCATTTTTAATAGTTTATTGCGCCAATTATTATCCTCTGCTCCCATTACATAAGTAGGGGCAATTTTGCTATATTGCTCATATTTTTCACCTTCAGCAATTTCAGGGGAACCGATTACAATTAAATCTGGATTAAAGCTTGTAACAGCTTCATAGGGAAGGTCAAATTCAATCGTTGGAATATCTTTTAATGAATCCTGAAGATAATCTTGGATAGATGTCCCACTCTTTACGGACCACTGTGCAACAGGCGTTATACCTAATGCTACAAGGTGATCTTCTAGATAGGGAGCTATGATACGTTGGGGATTTTTAGGAATGGTCACTTCATGGGCTATTGAATCTGTTAAGACTCGATTGGAGCTTTCTTCCTTTGTTTTCTCTGTTGTGGAAGAAGATTGAGTTCCACATGCAGCCAAAAGGATGGAAATAATTAAAATGCCAGTTAAAAAGGCATTCTTTTTTATAAATTTTTTCAAAGCTATAAGCCTCCTATTTCAATTGATTTCTATCATTCTATTTCATTATAATGAAAATGATAATCAATATCAATTTGATGTTTAGGAGATAGAACTAAAATGTACAAAGACAATCAGTTACTGTCCCATCTTTTTTATCAACCTTTACAAATAGTGAAATTAAATGAAATGTTAAGTGACATAGGAACACAATCCACCCACCCATTTATGGTCATCGTGTATGAGGGATATTTAGAGTGTACGCTTCAAGGTAGGCACGTTCAGCTTAGTCCAAATTCTGTTATGCTTTTAGATGATACTGACGATTTTCATCTACTTGAAACATGTGAAAGTAAAGGAATCGTCATTCAATATCGTGTATATGGCTGCAAAACGGATCGTTTATTACAAGATGCTATCTTAATTGAGCAATGCTCCTATCGACTTATGAATTTAGCTAAAGAAGTAGAAAAAGAAGCGAACGCTGAGGGCAATAATCCGTTTCGTTTACAAAAATTATTCGGTGAATTGCTAGAAGTGCTGTACAGCCATTTACGTGATAATAAACAACAACAAGAAGGACTATGGATTGATAAAGTACTTCATTATATTAATCTATATTTCCGTGAAGAATTAACAAGAGAGCAGATGGCTGAAAAAGCACAAGTAAGTCCAGAGCATTTTTCTCGTACGTTCCATAAGCATACAGGCTATACGTATAGTGAATATTTAACGTTGCTAAGAATACGAGAATCACAGAAAAGGCTATTGTTTACAATGCCTAAATTAGATGAGCTTGCTCAGGAAGTTGGCTACAATGAGGGGACTTATTTAAGTAGGAAATTTAAAGAATTAGTGGGTGTATCACCAACAGCCTATTATCAGAAATCAAAGCGTGTCCTTGCACTCAATACCAATCATACAGCATGCTTACTAGCTCTTGGTATTACGCCAGTGTTGGGTGTATACTCCCCATTTCTAGAGAGTATCGAGCCTGTCTCTACTTCGCAAAAACTTAAAGGCTATGAGTATGGTATCTATGAGTATGGTATTGCTTCAAATTATCAGGAGATCACCGCAGCATGTCCAGATGTCATTATTAACTACAGTGGTGGTAATGAAAAACAATCATTACTGTCAGTAGCTCCTATATTCGAGCTACCATGTAGACAATTAAGCTGGCGAGAGCAATTTGGGTTGATTGCCAATATCGTTGATAGACAAGAAGTATGTAAGAGCTGGCTCCAGCAATATGATGAACAGATAGCTCAATGTAACGCTATTCTTGACCAACAAATTGGGGCAAGGGGTACTGCTATTGTTTGGGAAATAGGGAGTCATCAAGCGTATTGTTTAAATAGTAGTCATGGGAGAGGGAGTCATATACTGTACGAAGATTTGGGCTTTAGTCGACCAGATGCGATTGTCACACGAAATATTGAACAAACAGGTTACTTAACAGTAGATATTGAAGATATTGCTCACTATCCAGCTGATTATATATTCGTCACCGCTCTTCCTACAAAAGATTTTGGAAAAGAGCGTCTCTTAACGGTATTACATTCAGAAAAATGGCAGTCACTTACAGCAGTGCAAAAGAAACAGGTGTATTTTATGAATCAGTATGAAATATTTTATGGCTATGACCCATTATCTACAGCTACTCAATTGCAAAAATTAATGGAAGTATTAACATCATAAATATACAGGGGAACAAATCACTTTCATGCATAGACAGTTATTTAACATTCTTCTACAATTATTGAGAATGATTATCAACTGAAATGTATGGAGGGAAAAAATTGCTTAAACAAAATAGAAAATTCATAGTACCATTGTTTCTTCTATTACTGCTTCTGTTAACGGCTTGTGGTGAAAAGGAAAAGACCGTTAGTCCGACTGCAGAACAAGATACAAAAGAAGCAGAGACAAAAACGGTTCAGACGACAAATGGTGAGGTTGTTATTCCGACTAATCCAGAGCGTCTTGTAGCAGAGGAGTATATTGCTAGTTTACTCGTATTAGATGTGAAACCTGTGGGAGCTCCTGGGTTAGCTCTTGAAAACTATTATTTAAAGGATGCATTAAAGGATGTAGAAGAAATAGGCGATTATGGGAAACCATCCATTGAGAAGATTATAGCGCTCAAACCGGACTTGATAATTACTGGCAATGGGGAAAATTATGATGCTTTAAGTAAAATTGCTCCTACAGTTGTCATTCCTTATGGTGAATTGAAGGATGCACACGAAGAACTTACCTATTTTGGTGAGTTACTTGGCAAAGAGCAAGAAGCTAAGGATTGGCTGGCGCAATATGATCAAAAGATTGCCGATGCCAAAGCACAGGTAGATGCGATTATTCCAGAGGATGCAAGCTTCTCTATTATAGAGGATGCAGGCAAAACTTATTATGCATATGGTGATAATTTTGGACGTGGTGGACAACCAGTCTATCAGGCACTTGGTCGCAAACCACCTGCTAAAGTAGCAGATGAAATTATGGAAAAGCAGTGGGCTGAAATTTCCGAAGAGGTGCTGGCAGATTATGCAGGAGACTACATTATTTTGACTTCAGACGATCGTACAGTTGAAGATTTTAAGAACGATCCAATATGGGGTAGCCTGCCCGCAGTAAAAAATGATCATCTTTATATTTGGCCTGAGGAGCGTTCATGGTATTATGACCCAACAGCCGTGCTGGCTCAGGTAGAGGAATTAACAAACTGGCTAACGAATAAAAAATAAGCTAAATAATTTGGGAAAAGAGGAAGCATCTTTAGTAATGAAGGTGCTTCTTTTTTGTTATTTCAATTAAAGATATTAATGAGAATGTTTATCATTTATAATGTTCACAAGGGACCCATTCTATGATTTGACTAGAAAGGTGTGAAAACAAATAGTGAATATAGATGATCATATCCTTCTATGGAAAGCAGCATCCATTCAAGTGTTGGATATTCGTTATACAAAGATGCAACGTGATGAACAGCTTAGCTCCTATCGTTTACCAGCTAGCGGTTTTTTGTACACAATAAAAGGAAAAGCTACTATATTGTTGGATAGTAAATCCTATAAGATAGAAAATTTTTATATAGCTCATGTTGGTAAAGGAAGTTGTCTACACATCAGTGCTGTAGAAGATATAGTAGAGTACTATTTAATTCTCTATAAAGCAACGCTACCTCTTCCCCATAGAAAAAGTTTACTAGCATTATGGGAACGTGAAAAACCTTTTCAGCTTCAATATGTTTTTCAAGTTTCGAATGCACTCACATTACAACAAAAAGTTGAAACGATGTACCAGCAATGGCTCAAACAGGACAATCTAGAGCATTTTCATGTCAAGGCACTTTTTTATCAATGTGTTTATGAGCTTTTGCAGCAACTAAGCCAACAGCATGTCATTGTTCAACAGCCAGATCTTGTGGAGCAAATCCAAATTTATATAGAAGAATACTACAGTCAACCCATCACCCGGGAGTCGCTTG
>NZ_JBHERJ010000036.1:0-45650 GCF_043359455.1 Lysinibacillus sp. PWR01
CATTTTCACTTTTCACAAAAATTCTATTGATTGTTTTGTTTTTCAACACTATGAGAGAAGCTGTCATTAAAAGACAGCTTCTCCTCTAATTTAATATTTAAATTTTTGAATGGCTTCATATAAACGTTTTGCCATTTCTGATAGTTTTTCAGTTTGATTGTTCATTGTTGCTACAGTCTTCAATTGTTTGGCTGTTGCATCTGTTACCTCATGCACATAATCACTTGCCGCATGTGCAGTGGCCGCCATTTCTTCCATAGACGCTGAAACTTCCTCCGTATTGGCAGACATTTGTTCAGCCGAAGCATTCATTTCTTCAATTTGACCTGCTATTTCTCCCACTGCTTGAACCATTTCCTCGAAGCGCTCTCCTACTGCCTCAATGGAAGCTAAACCACGCTCCACATTATCTTCGCCTGATTCCGCAGCTTTTACTACTTCTAATGTGTAAGATTGAACTCTTTCAATTAGCACATTAATTTTGGTAGCTGATTCTGCTGTTTGCTCTGATAGCTTGCGAACTTCTTCCGCCACAACGGCAAAGCCTTTACCAGCATCCCCTGCCCGTGCTGCTTCAATAGAAGCATTCAATGCCAATAAATTCGTTTGATCGGAAATATCGGTAATCATTTTTGAAATTAAGCTAATTTCTTCTGACTCTTTTTCTAGTTTGTGAATAATGGTTAGTTCATCCGTTGTGCCTTGCTGAATCTCATTCATACGTCGAATGGATTGCTGGACTGCATAATTGCTTTCACTAATTTTCTGGGAAATAAAATCTGTATTACAAGCAATGGTTGAGGCAACTTCAGCTACATTTTGTATCCCCATTGCCATTTGCTCCATTGCTGAGGCACTTTCCTCTGCCATCACAGTTTGGCTTTGTGCCCCGCGGTCTACTTCACTTATTGCACCAGCAATTTGCTTCGAATGCTTTGTTACTCCGACTACATCTCCCATTAAATCACATGAAGCTTCATTCACTGCAGTTGCTTCTTGACTCACTTTAGCTATCATTTCCCGCATATTATCAGTCATGCGATCTAATGCACGTGCCATCGTTCCCATTTCATCAATACGTTTCAAATATTTTTCTGGAATCTCTTGTGTAAAGTCTCCTTCTGATAAGCCCTCACTAATGCGAAGTACATGTCGAAGTGGTCTACTAACAGAACGTGAAATGGCAAACGAGATGCATAGCCCTAGTATCGAAACAATGATTGTTGTGACAATAAAGTTCGTCTTAAGCTTAGAAAGCCCTGAAAACATCTCATTCTCTAATGCGATAACACCCATTTTCCAACCATTATCAAGGGTGTGATAGCCCATTAAGTTAGTTCCATTATCTTCTGTTTCAAAAGAAAAATAACCGTTATCATTAGCAAGCATTTCTTTAGCAGCCAATGCTCTGCCTGTTATGATACCTGTTTCGTCTGCTTCCTTGATTGGATTGTATTGCTCCTTCACATACGAGTGATTATTATGTCCAATAATCGTTCCGTTAGCGTCTAACATAAATGCGTAGCCACTGTCTCCAACCTTAATGCCTTCTACTATTTTAGATAGGTAATAGCCATCGATACGCGCTAGTAATAAGGCTTTTTCACCAGTCGCTGTTTCAATTGGTGAAACGATTAAAATGACTGGTTCACCTGTTACACGACTAATCGTAATTTCTGACATAACAGACTTACCAGTAAAACCTTCCTTTACATAATCACGATCCCCTAGTTCAGCTGTTGTATCATCAAGGTAATGAGCAACTCCATCAGCGTTAATAATGCCAAAACCTAAGTAATTTTCATTATTAGCAAGACGTTTCGATAAATATTGTTTCTGCTTCTCAAAGTCCATGCTACGAACTGCCTCTTGCTCTGCGATTGCTTCAACTTCTACTAATGTTAATTGGAAGTGTTCTTCTATGTATTGTGAAACATCCTCTGCTCTAGAAACCAAATTTGATTCCACTTGTTCATTCATAGCTTTTGTACTATTTATCCAAGTAGATAACCCTAGTGTGCCACATGTTACAATTACAAGAGCTATAATTGCAACAATTAATTTACCACCAATACCTTTTAACCACATTTCCCTTTTTCTCACTTCTTCCATTTTTAGCTATATCATTCACATATTTATGCATAACTTCAGAGTAAGGTCACTAAAAGTAGAAGTCAACAAAAGTTTTCCAATATGATTAATAAATGTATAATAATACCATTAACACTATCTTTATAGTGCTAACAATTTTCTACAAAATTTTCAATTCATTGATCCATCTTGTTATAAAAAGACAGGGTACATAAATCCAATGGATGAAATTAAAACATTTTCCAACAAAAATTGATTATAATTCACATTTTTTGCTGATTATTAAAGATAGGATCGGTTTAAAACATTTTGAGGGGAGGATTTCTATGAGTTCAGACAAAAACAATGTTTCTCGTCGAGACTTTTTAAAAACAACAGGTATTGCTGCTGGTACATTAGTCGGTGGTGGATTAATTGGAGGTCTAGTAGGCTACAACATCCATGGTAAAGGCACTTCTACCTTGAAGCATGGTGGTCATGAAACAACGAATGAGGAAACAGGTTCACCTAAGGCTAAGATGTTTTTTAGAAACGAAAGAGATTTTAGTATCTTATCAAAGGCCACAGAACGTATCTTCCCAGAAGACGATTTGGGACCAGGTGCTATAGGTTTAGATGTTCCCTATTTTATCGATCATCAGCTTGCAGGAAATTATGGGAGTAACTCTAAAGAATATATGCAAGGTCCATTCGATGCGGGTGCCCCAACTCAAGGCTATCAGAGCCGCTTAACGCGAGCGGAAATTTTTAGGCAGGGTATTCAAAAAATGGAGGACGAAGCACAAAAGCGTTATAAAAAAAGCTTTAACGATATAGATGGCAAACAAATGGATGAGATATTAACAGCGTTTCAAAAGGGTGACATAGAAATGGTTGGGGTTACATCCGCGTTCTTCTTTGCACTATTACGCGCGGCTACATTAGAGGGAGCTTATTCTGACCCAATGTATGGAGGAAATCGTAATATGGATGGCTGGCGCATGAAGGGCTTCCCTGGTCACCAAATGGCCTATATTACACAAATAGAAGATGCAAAATTCCAAAAAATTGAGCCTAATCCATTAGGCAACCATTAAGGGGGTTAGGAAATGGTTAAAACATTACCAAGTGTAGACGTGGTAACAGTTGGTGTAGGTTGGACAGGCGGTATCGTTGCTGCCGAGTGTGCCAAAGCTGGCTTAAAGGTAGTCGGTTTAGAGCGTGGGCAAAAGCGTGGTACCGAGGATTACTTAAATGTTCATGATGAATACCGTTATGCCATTCGTTATGATTTAATGCAAAATCTATCCAAAGAAACGGTAAGCTTTCGTAATGATCGAAATATGAAAGCATTGCCAATGCGTCAGCTTGGCTCCTTCTTACTTGGAGAGGGTCTGGGCGGATCAGGAACACACTGGAATGGGATGACTTATCGATTTTTACCCTATGATTTTCAAATCAAAACGTTAACAGATAAACGTTACGGGCCTAATAAGCTTGGGCCAGATTATCTGATTCAGGATTGGGGTTTAACATATGATCAACTTGAGCCCTATTTCGATAAGTTCGAGAAAACAGCTGGTATTTCAGGTGATGATAAAAATAAATTTAGTGGGAAGCGCTCGAATCCCTATCCAACACCGCCTATGAAAAAAACGCCTATGCTTGCACAATTCGAAAAAGCTGCAGCAAATCTGAAGCTAACACCTTATATGGTACCATCAGCCAACGTGTCAGAGGTTTATAAAAATCCAGATGGCGAAACGATCAACGCTTGCCAATATTGCGGTTTTTGTGAACGTTTTGGATGCGAATACGGTGCAAAATCATCTGCAGAAATTACGGTTGTCCCTACTGCTCTGAAGACAGGAAATTTTGATTTACGCTTCAATTCCAATGTTGTAGAAATTTTAAAGCAGGGTGATAAGGCTACAGGTGTTAGATATATCGATACCGTTTCGGGAGAAGAATTCATTCAGCCTGCTAATGCTGTTGTATTAACTAGTTATGTCTTTAATAATGCCAAGCTATTAATGGTCTCTGACATAGGTGAAAGATATGACCCTACTACTGGTAAAGGAACACTTGGCAGAAACTATTGCTATCAAATCTTGCCTGGTGCCGCTGGGTTCTTCGAGGAACAATACAATACATTTATGGGCGCAGGTTCATTAGGCATGTGTATAGACGACTACAATGGGGATAATTTTGACCATAGTGATTTAGATTTTATTCACGGAGGAAATATTGCGCTTACACAGACAGGCACTCGACCAATCGGTTCCAATCCAACACCGCCAGATACACCTACTTGGGGACCAGAATTTAAAAAGCAATCTATTTATTACTATACACGCTCATTCGGTATTGGTGCGCAAGGAGCATCTATGCCACATAAGCAAAACTATTTATCACTGGATCCTACCTATAAGGATGCTTACGGCTTGCCATTAATGCAATTAACGTACAATTTTACTGGGCAGGATCGTGCACTTCATAAATATATCTCTGCACGTGCAGCGGATATTATGAAGGAAATGGGTGCAAAAACAATCGTCCCTAACGCGGAAATTACCGATTATAATATCGTACCTTACCAAACAACGCATAACACTGGTGGAACGGTGATGAGTTTAACACCCGAACAAGGCGTTGTGAATAATTACTTACAGCACTGGGATGTTGATAATCTTTTCGCAGTAAGTGCGGGCAACTTTGCACACAATAGTGGTTACAATCCAACAGGCACATTAGGTGCGCTTGCCTACCGTTGTGCTGAAGGGGTTATTAAATATAGTCAATCAGGTGGGTCTTTAGTGTAAAAAAACATTATAAGGGAGGCAAGACTTATGGGAGGTCTTGGAGCAATTGGAGTACCTGGATTAATCATTATTTTAGTTATTGTATTAATTGTATTTGGTCCGAAAAAATTACCTGAAATCGGTGGAGCAGTTGGTAAAACGTTTGCAGAATTTAAAAAGTCTACTAAGGGGCTTATGGATGATGAAGAGGATACCGTGAAAAAGGTCGAAAAAAAATCTGATGCTTCGTAGGAGGGGTTCCTATGGATCCATATGAAGACGGAAAAAGAAAATATTTAAGCCCTCTTGATAAACCTCAAGCCGAGCCTCCAGCACCTGTGGAGGCTTTAATTGAAATACCTGTGGTAGCAATTGAAGAGGAGCATGTTTCAGCTGAGCCCCTGATACCTGTTACTTCATTATTGGAGCATCTTACTGATTTACGTAAGCAGATTATCAAAGGGCTAACGGTTTTTATTCTATTTTTCATTGTTGTCTTTTCCACAATTAATATTTGGTTTCCTTTCATAACGCGAGGTCACTCACTCGTTATTTTAGGACCGCTAGAAGTGGTTAAATTTTACATGACGATTTCAACTACTTTAGCTTTTGGTCTTGCAATGCCTTTTCTTGTCCATTTTCTGTGGAGCTTTATAAAACCAGGCTTAAAGGAAGAGGAAAGTCGCTTTTTAGGCCTCTATGCACCGATCATGCTAATTCTTTTTTTAGTAGGGATAGCTTTTGGTTATTTCGTCGTAAACCCACTTAGCTATACATTCTTAGTAAGCGTTGGGGCTACCAATTTCGATGTCATGGTATCAGCAAATGAATATATGCACTTTTTAATCATGACCACAGTACCGCTTGGTTTATTATTCGAGTTACCGATTGTTGCCCTATTCTTATCAGCCATTGGTGTACTGACTGCTGAATCCATGAAAAAGATACGGGGCTGGTCTTATATCGCAATGGGCGTAGGCTCTGCTGTTATCACGCCACCAGACTTTATAAGCCAGCTACTTGTATTAATACCAATGATTATTTTATATGAAATAAGTATCTATCTCGTTAAACGTATAGAACGCAAACAAATTGAAAGCACTGCGTAGATTTTACGCAGTGCTTATTTTTTCTTTAAATCCATCACAATAATTTCTGGTAGATTAAAAATACGATACGGTACGGAGCTATTGCCTAGCCCTCTACTAACCACCATTTTCGTCGCGCCTGCTTCGTAGACACCGGCTGTATATTTTGGGAACAATCCCTGTCCTGGTGCAACAAGTCCTCCTAGTCCAGGAATACGAACTTGTCCACCATGCGCATGCCCCGAAAATACTAGATCTATGTGATAATTTACATACGTATTAAACATTTCTGGTCTATGTGCTAGTAACAACTTAAACATATCGTCTGGCAAATAGGCCGTTGCAATGTCCAGCATGTCTTCAGTTGTTCTACCCATTAACGGATCCTCAATTCCAACAATCGCCAAGCGCTCCCCGTCGCGCTCTAACACGGTCGATTCGTTGGCCATTATATGTACCCCTAACGATGACAGCGCCTCATAAATTTCACTCACCTTATTCGTCGCTACCTCATGGTTACCTAGTACATAATAAACATCCGCTATTTCAACTAGTCCTTTCACTGCCTGTAGACTTTGTTTTAAATCATAGCGATTACTATCGATTACGTCACCTGTGATAAAAATATAATCAGGTTTTGTATCCTTCACCTTTGCAATCAGTTTTCGTTGACTGTCACCAAAGACGGCATCATGTAAATCCGAAACTTGTACTATGCGTAGCCCATCAAAGCTAGCAGGTACATCTTCTGATTCAAACACATGTTTACTTACGACTAGCCAGTGATTGTTTACGTACAAAAAAATGACTATAAAAACAACAAAGAAAATACCATATAATAATTTTTTCAATCGCAATCGCTCACTTTGTGGCTACTTTTTTCAGAAAAAATTCTGACTTTCCTATTATAAGCAAAAAACAGAGTGATTGTAAGTATATGCACTTTAAATACACAAAATGCACAAAATCCCTTTGATTAAAGTTTCTATCATTAGATAAGGATGCACGGTTTTATCTATTCTTAGTTAACTTTTGACATGCTATACTATGGGTAGAATGGCATATTTAAGTATCCATTCATAATACATCACGATTTGAGAGATGCATCTCATTTACTAAGGTGCGAGAATACTAATAAACCTAAAACAGTTAAAGGAGTAATAGACCTGCGCTAGTAAAATTTGCAGGATAATATTCCAATTAAATTGGACGGCGAACGGCGTTCTGCCACCTCAAAATTATTGAATTTTCAAAAACATGTAATTATTTAGTGGATGTCCCGTTGCTGAGGACAAAGCATAGCATTGGTGACAGAAGTTTTACTTCTACCAACTTCTTAGTGATATTTGAAAAAGCCCCCTAATTTTAGATGAAAAGAGGTGAAAAAATGTTAAAAGCCATCATTGTAGACGATGAAATTTTGGCAATCAATTTATTAGAAGCTACATTAAACGACAATGGTGTTGTTACTATTGTGGGGAAATTTCTAAATCCACTAGAAGCTATAGCAAACATCCCTACACTCAAACCAGATATTCTTTTTTTAGATATCGAAATGGGCGAAATGAATGGTATTGAATTGGCCAGTAAATTTGCAAACTTTGTGCATTTAATAGACATTGTTTTTGTAACTGCCTATGAACATTATGCCTTAGAGGCTTTTACTGTACAGGCTTTTGATTATATTTTAAAACCTATTGAGAAAGAACGTTTAATGAAAACAATTGAAAGAATTTCTTTGCGTAGAAAGCAGTTTCAATTAAAAGCCGATGTACACCCAATAGATGAAGATGCTCGTACTATAGAAGATTTTCACTTTCATGTTCACTCAGGAAGAGTTTATATTGGTAACACAGCTTTAGCCTTATCCACAAAGGAATTTCAAATATTTTTCTTTCTAGCACAACGGCCAGGACAAATTTTTCATCCTTCAGAATTGTATAAGCTTATTTGGGCAGAGGAAAGTATCGGGCATACTCAGGCATTAAAGGTTCATATTAGTAATTTACGAAAAAAACTGGAATCTGTCACTGGCCATAGAGCTAGGATTGTAACCGTGAGAGGTTCTGGGTATCAATTTCTATTTGAATCATGAAAAAAAGGCACGGCGATTACATAACGAATCGTCGCGCCCAATTTTCAGCTTATTTTTTTGCTGCTTCTTGAATTTCATAAAATGCCCAATGCTGTCTTGGCACATCTGTAAATAATGGTGGTTGGGCTTCTGTTATAACTTGACGCTCAAACAGTCGATTTAATACTTTCACCGCTTGTGAACGTGTTAAGTAGCCCTCTGGATTGAATGTATCTGCTGTTACTCCAGTCATAATTCCCGTTGTATTGACAGTATCAATCGCTTTCACTGCCCAATGATTGACGCTCACATCTTTGAATACTGCACTTTGTAAGGTTGGCTGACAAAAATCTGCATCAGGACGATCTACACATTGCTGTTTTATCCAACGGGCAGCTACTGTTGCCATCTGTGCACGCGTAATCAAGCCGTTTGGATTAAAGTTAGTTGCCGTAACCCCTGTAAACAAACCCTTTTCCTTTGCAAATTCAATCGCATCTTTTGCGTAATGCTGAATGGTATCTGTATAGGTCGCCTTCGCTTGCGGAATTGCATTACCTGTTAATTGACGGGCAAACATACTTGCCATTTGTGCTCGTGTAACAGGGGCATTCGGATGGAAGGTACTATCTGGATAGCCTTGGATATAAGGTGAATGTGTAACGGCGTCAGTAGTTGGCTCCTTCACTTCTTCCTTTTCTGGTAAGTAAAGAATAGAGAATGTAGAGAACTTATTTACCTCAAACTGTAAACCAGCTATTCCTTTTTCATATTCTACAACCTTTCCACGTACAACTTCTTTTGTGCCATCACTGTGCTCTATATAGATAGCCAGATGATCTAGCTGTTCCTGTGTTAAATCTGTAGGTAAAGGTAAGGTTAATGTGACGGGACGGCTTTGCATATTTGTTTCAATGATCATTGGACGACCAAGCAACTCAACAACTGCACTTCCAGCCAACTGCTGCACAACCCTTTCTTTTTTTGCTTGTTCTTGGATATCCAATTGTTCAGCCTGCCCTCTTATAGGAATAAGTCTGAAATAGAGATTATCATTAAACATTTCCAACGAAGTTTTTGGCACTTCAATTTTGACGTTATCTGTGACAATTTCAAGATGGACTGCACCATTTTGTAGAAGTGTCACCACATTATTGGGTATAGACACATGAACTTGATTTACTTGATCCTGCTGATCCGGAATGATGATTCTTGCTTTATCATTTACTTGTTCCTTTAATTTTCTAATTGTCTCTGTTGCGCTCTCAGCAGTTAATGTCACTTCATCGTTTATAGTGTTATCTACATTTTTTGTTCGTTTTATTGTTGTTTTAGAAACTAGGTCACCCTCACCAGACTCAACATCTACCACAATTTCCTCTACATTGGTTGAAGGTGTTGATGAATCTAAATCAGGATTTGGTGAAGGATCAGTATTACCTCCACCTGTATTATTACTAATCCATTTTGCATAGATCACTGTGTTGGCTGTAATTGCAGTATCAAAATTATATGGTGTTGTGTAGGCATTATTTGTATACCAACCTCCAAATGTATAGCCAGCTTTTGTTGGCGCAGATGTCGGTTGACTTGCTTTTCCTTCATGTGTCACCGTCTGATTTGATACGGCACTTCCTCCGTCTACATCAAATCTCACCGTATACGTCACAGGATTCCATTTTGCATAGATTGTTGTGTTCCCTGTAATGACACTGTTAAAATCAAATGGCATTGTGTAGGCATTACTTGTATACCAGCCTCCAAATGTATGACCAGTTTTTGTTGGCGTTGGTGTCGGCTGACTTGCTTTTTCTTCATGTGCCACTGTCTGATTTGATACGGCACTTCCTCCTGCTACATCAAAGCTTACCGTATGTGTCACAGCCACTGGACTCCATTTTGCATAGACTACGGTGTCTCCTGTAATGGCAGTATCAAAATTAAAATGTGTATTCCCAGTACTACTTGTGTACCAGCCGACAAATGTATGACCAGCTTTCGTTGGCTCTGGGGTTGGTTGACTTGCTTTTTCCCCATAATCTATTGTTTGATTCGAGATGGTACTTCCTCCATCTACATCAAAGCTCACTGTATAATGATTAATTGCCCATTGTGCAAAAAGTGTGATATTTTCGGTTGCTATTTTAAATGTATTATTTGGCAGATAAGATGTACCTGTACCATTCGCCTTTGTATTCCAGCTTATAAATGAGTGCCCAGTTTTAACTAGACCGCCATCATTAGTAGCTACAGTGACATCGTCATTTTGACTATATATTGCATTATCTTGAGGTACAGTTCCACCTGTATTACCGTTACCATCGTATAAAACTGTATAAGTTAAAGGTGAAATGATTTTTGTTGAAGACGATACTCCTTGATCCCCATCTAAAATTAGTAGTCCATCACCTTTAGGCTGTACAAAAAAAGTATAGCTTCCTATGCCATTTGTTTGGAATGCGGTAGTAAAGTCAACACCATCATTGATATTTGTAGCTAATACATTTGTTGCTGTTCCAACTGCTATATCACCCTTATACAGAAGCACATCATAGCTCACCGCATTAGGAACAGCCTGCCATTTCGCAATATCTCCATCCCAGTTCAAACCGTTTGTAATGCTTGTTAGTTTAATAATCGTTTGTGTGTTAGAAGAGATTGACGGAACACCATCTAAATATGTTAACCCATCTCCCTTGGCTTTTACGGTTACTGTATATTCTCCCACACCAGCAGCACGCATTGCTGTTAGGAAATTATGCGTTGTTGTATCTGCTGATATGTCAACGACACTACCAATCGGAGAGCCATCTTTATAGAGCTGTACAGCATAGGAAGATTCACCTGCTATATCTGTCCATGTCGCAATACCACTAGTGCTTAATGCCACATTGTCTACTTGTTCGAGAGTAGGTAATGCTCTTATCACCGTGAGGGTATATGTTTTAGTTGCTACTCCGTTTTCAGCAGTCACAGTAATGGTAATCGTGTTACTACCTACATTTAGAGGTATTGTTCTCAATTGTCCACTTGCAATGGAGGTACCATTCAATTTAAGGATTGCACTACTATTTGCGGTCGTTGGAGTTATATCAATATTCTCAACATTATAAGCAACATTAACCTGATAATTCACTGTACTATCTGTAAAATTAGGATTTAAATTACCTGATGAAATAACTAAACTACTTAAATTGGCATTATCACTAGGAGATAACGTAGTAAAATGCCATATATTATTTGCTGTTATACCTGCTACACCCTGATTGGCTGTGTCTACAAATGCCCCATCGTCCATTAATACATAATAAGTTATCCCTTTTAATAGAGTATTAGTTGGTTGAATTGATACCGTAGAGCCATTTACTGTTGCATTAGTAGCGTCTATTGTATCTATTAAACTATTATTTGGACCATAGATACGAATGTTCTTTCCTGCAACACCACTCACATTTTCGCTAAATGTTAAAGTTAGTGTAGGGTTAATCGGAATATTTGTTGCATTATTGGCTGGTGCTGTTGATATCAGTGTAGGTATTGGGTCTTCGTTGACATCGGTAACCGATATAGTAAATTCCTTATCATAAAATAAGCCACCTTTATCTGTTACCCTAATCCGAACACTATAGCTATTCTTGGTTTCGTAATCAAATGAGCTATTTGTACGCAGTTCATCCCCGACTATAGTAAAGCTACTATTATCGGTATCACCTGTACCAACTACTAAACTATACGTGAACGTCTCTCCTACATCAGCATCAGTGGTACTTAATGTTCCGACTTTGGTTCCTGATGGTTGATTTTCTGCTATTGATGTTGGGCTTAATGAAATATCTGTTGGGGCTTCATTGACATCTGAAATACTTATAGTGAATGCTTTTTCATATAAATTATTGGTACTATCGGATACTTGAATCCGCACACTGTAGTTATTCTTCGTCTCATAATCAAATATTTCTGCGGTTTTTAGCTGATTCCCATCGATGGTAAAGCTACTGTTATCTGTAGCTCCTGTGCCAGCCACTAAGCTGTAAGTAAATGTGTCTCCAACATTAGGATCAGTAGTGCTAAATGTACCAACAACCGTTCCTACAGGCTCATTTTCCGCTACTGTAAGTGAGCTTAGCGTAATATCTGTTGGACCCTCATTCAATTCTGTCACCGAAATGGTAAATATTTTTTCAAACGTTAATCCTTTATTATCCGTTACCTGAATTCGAACACTATAGCTGTTCTTTGTTTGATAATCAAACGAACTATTTGTTCGGAGTTCATTACCTACTATGCTAAAGCTACTATTATCTGTTGAACCCGCTCCATTTACTAAACTATACGTAAAAGAGGAACCTGCATCAGGATCAGTAGCACTTAATGTTCCGACTTTGGTTCCTGATGGTTGATTTTCTACTACTGAAGTTGCGCTTAATAAAATATCTGTCGGGGCTTTATTGATCTTTGTTACATCGATGGTAAACGATTTATCAAACGTTAGACCTTGACCACCCTTATCGGTTACCCTTATTCGTACACTGAAACTGCTCTTGGCTTCATAGTCAAACACACCTGCTGTTTTTAACTGTGTTCCGTCGATGCTAAAGCTATTATTATCGTTATCCCCTAGGCCATTTACTAAACTATACGTAAACGTCTCTCCTCCATCGGGGTCTGTAGTACTTAACGTTCCCACGGTTGTTCCTGTTGGTTGGTTTTCTTCTATTGACAATGAGCTTAATAAAATATCAGTTGGACTTTCATTGATATCTGTAACTGTAATTGTAAACTCTTTTTCATAAAAATTATTAGCACTGTCTGTGAATTTAATCCGCACACTGTAGCTATTCTTGGTTTCATAATCAAATGAACTATTTGTCCGTAATTCATTACCTACTATGTTAAAACTGCTATTATTATTATCGCCTAGACCATTTACTAAACTATACGTACCTCCTGCATCGGGGGATGTTGTGCTTAACACTCCCACTGTTGTCCCAGGTGGCTGATTTTCTGCTACTGATGTTGAGTTTAATAAAATCTCTTTTTGTGCAGATCCATACTCAATTTCCAAACGCGGACGGTTAGTAATATACGATGATTGAGAATGTGGAAACATCATTGATAAATAATTAGAATATACATTGTCAGATTCTAACACAAATGTAACCTGCCCATCTGTGCTAATAGCTCCAGTTGAATTTAATAGGCTCTTAACATCGATTTCTGTAGGATACATATTCATTTCCGCATCACACTGCGCTATATCTTTTTCAACAACTTCACTATTATTTATAATTGTTGGGAATTCACTTGCAACTTCACCACTATCCCAGTCATTTGTTCCACTCATAACTCTTATTTTCAATTTATAAGAACCACCACATTGAATAGCTTCATAAACAACAAGTGAAGCTGATTCAATTGATCTACCTGGTTGGATTTTAAATTTCATTGCTTGTTTATCATCTAAATCTGCTCCTGCACCTCCAAGACTAAATACTTCTTCTTCATTAAATTTCGTTGTAGCAACTCCATTATTAAATTGAACATTTAATTCCTCAGTTGGATACAATATTACTGAATCTCCAGTTGATGCATTTACAGTTAAGTACATCCCATTACTTATTAATAAAGATAAAATCAGACAAGTGACTACTACCTTTTTTGTAAACTTACTAATTTGATAAAAAAAAATCATAATTCTTCTCCCCCTTTCTATGGCTTAGGAGGATAAATTCCCTCTAAACAAATAATAAAATTCATTGCGACAAATGGCTGCATATTATTATGTGGTTGATTTCCACCTTGTGGATTTACTATATCTACTTTCATTGCAATTGCATTTTTTAAATTAACATATGGTTTTGCCGAAAGCGCTGACTCACTACCCCAAATAGCATTAGTGGGGTTGTTAATGCCACCTGCTACTACAGAGGACCCCTGTGCTATATGTTTATGAATAGGCATTTGTGTTTCATTAAGAGTTACTGTACCTGATCCTATTGATTGGGCAAATGTCCTTGGCGTTAAACCAGGACCATCGCCATAGTGCATGGGGGCACGTCCCCTTAAATCAGGTAACTGAAATGTTGTCTTACCATCTCCACCATAAGTTATTCCGATAATGGAGTATAAAGCATTGTATTGAGCAATAGACAATAGACTGCCATCACAAAATGCCCAATCTCTCGGAGCATAGTTTCCTGCGAAAATTCTAATCTCACCTAAATACGGATCCATTCTGTAGTCCCTCCTTATCCTCTACTTGGAAAAATGCCCATTGTTGCAATACAAAATGATAAGCTTAAATAGGGCTGCATATTATTATGCGCTTTATTCTGTCCTGTACTTGACAAAGCAGTTTCATTCATAGCTGTATTATGGTTTTTAGCATAAATATTCTTTCCATTAACTGCACCCCATGTATTGTCTTTTGGTGAAGGCTTATCTGTTGTCGAAGAATCTGCTGTTATTTCATGGGTATGAGAGGGTATCTCGTTAACTGTCAATGTATGTGCTTCCTCTCCTCCTACTGTTCCGTAAGCAATCTGATTACCTTGATGTAATGGTACTCTACCTTGTAAATTCGGAAGCGCAAAGGTTGTCTTGCCATCCCCTCCATACGTAGCTCCTAACAATGAATACAACGCAACATTTCCATTTATAGGTAATATTTGACCATTACAAGGAAGCCACCCTCTCGGTATTTTATTGAAACTAAAAAGACGTATTTCGCCTAAAAATGGCTCTGCCATTATACTCACTCCTTTTTATTGGAAATCGGGATAAAGTCCCTGCGTTGCTATTATAAAATTAAGGACAAATGAAGGCATAATGTTATTATGAAATTGGTTTCCGCCTACATTAGAAACTAACTCGTTGTTCATTTGTACAATATTACTGGAAACATTCGTTTGATAGTTTGTCAGGCTAGATATTCCCCAGGTATTATTAGCTGGTGAGTTTTCGGTTGCTTCATTTGGTATATTATTGGCATATACTCCATGTGTATGGGCAGGTAAGTTTTCCTCTGTTAATGTAACTGTCTCTGTGCCACCTTTACTTGCCCATGGGAACTGGGAACTATTATGAATTGGTAGTCTTCCACGTAAATCTGGCAATGCAAAATTCGTTCTACCATCTCCCCCATATTTGACACCTATTAATGAAAAAAGTGCCTCATTACCTGTAATAGTCAATAATTGACCATTGCATAATTCCCACCCTACTGGAGCATATTTACCGCTAAACATGCGTATTTCTCCTACATATTGATCTGACATTATGCACATCCTCCCTTATTGTGATTTCGATGAATGCTATATTAAGCAACACTCGCTAAAATATCCTTATTTTCTTCTTTAATAGATTCGACTTCTTGGATTTCCATTTCTAAGACTCTTGCTATCTCGGATGGTGTATGCTTCGTAAATAACATATACATAGCCTTTATTTTCTTTGCTTGATCCCCAGAAACTTTTAAGGTATTGGAGATTTCAGCTAAATCTGTATGGCTCTCTATTAAATACGAGCCTAATAAAGTATTAGTGACTTTTTGTAACTCATTTGGATCCGCTGTGTTTTTACTTAATGCTTCAGCAGCTATACTCGCTGCCACGGATAAATCCATCCCTTTTTCATGCATCCGTTTCATAGCATTAAATTGATCAGACCATTTGCGTAATGTAAAGTTTTGCTCCTTTACTAAGAAAACTAGCTCTCGATGATTTACAACAGTATCTTGTAAAAGTCCTGTCTCCTTAAATGTCATTGCAAGATCTTTAAAGAAAGCATTAACTTGACTTTGTCCACGATTAATCTCTTGTTTAGTCTTAGTTAAATCCTCTTTTGCCTTATTCGTTTCTGCTTGAATATTTTCAAAATACTCTTTCCGCAATTCACCTTGAATAATTCCTGTAATAAGGTAAAGGACAGCAGCTATTGCACCAAGCGTACCTAGTTTCGCAACTAAGCTATCCAGCACTTTTATTTTTCCAATCCATTGATTAACTACAAATAATGTAAGCGCCACATATTTATCTAAAGCGATTTTTTTATAAGAAGGCACAACGATTGATAAAGAAATCAGCGGCAACGTATTTTTAAAGCATTTTCTCCATTCGAGGAATTCCATTAGCAAACTATTTAAATCATCTTGGATATCATGCTTTAAAATATTTAAGTCAATTGATGTACCACTTAACTCATTTTTCAGCTCTTTTAAAAGCTTAATTGCTTGTGCTTTTCGCTCTGGGTTATCTGTACGAAATAGATTATCACCAAGCCATGCACTAATTTCTAAATCCTCGTCTAATAGCTTAGAAATGATGCTATCAATGCCCTCTTTACACTCAGCCAGCTTGTCTTCTACCTCATAAATATTTTTTAGAGCAGGCTGTAATTCTTCTACATAGGTTGCTAATGTCGCTTCTGTAATCGCCATATTATCCATCCATTCTAAGATTATTTTTTAGCTAACAATTGCTATTAAATCGCTATTCGTCTCTTGAATCGTCATGACCTCGTTTACATCCATTTCCAAGACTTGTGCAATTTCATCTGGTGTATGCATTTTAAATAACATGTAGGTTGCTTTTACTTTTTTAATTCTTTCTAAGGACATATCAAGCTTTTGAGACACTACACTATTGGACTCTCCCATTTCAATAAGGTATGCACCCATTAACAGCTTGGTATAATTGTCTAATTCACTTTTATCATCTTGTTTATTTACTAGATTTGCAGCAACCACTTCTGCTGAAAATTCAATATCTAAGCCTTTATTAATCATTCGCTTCATCGAATCATATTGATCCGACCAACGTCTTAATGTCCCAGCCTGTAATTTTACAAACGATACTAGCTCCTGATGGTTTGTATATGGCTTCGTTAACAAGCCTGTTTCTTGAAAGCTCTTTGCCACATCTTCAAAAAAGGTATTTACTTGTACCTGCACATCATTGATATCCTGCCTTAGCTTTTTAACATCTTCCATCGCTACTTTTGTTTCTTTTTGGATATTTTCAAATAGCTCCATTCTTTTTTCGCCTTGAATTATTCCATCTATTAACACCACCACCACGATAAGACCTACAACACCTAACCCTAACACCTCAAATATTGGTAATAATATATCTTTCAATACGATGGTTAATACAAATCCTAGCATTAATCGATGAAAGGGATTAGAAGCCTGGAATTTAGGTACAGCTATGGAAAATGCAATGAATGGTAACCTATTATCAAAGTAAGTTTTCCATTCCCCATATTCCTTTAATAAAGTATTTAATTCATCTTGGATATCATGCTTTAAAATATTTAAATCAATTTTTGCATAACTTAATTCATTGTTTAAGTCATTTAACAGTTGAATAGCTGTTTCTTTCCTTTTCGGGTTATCTGTCCGAAATAGATTGTCACCAAGCCATGCACCAAGATCAAATCCTTCATCGTTTAATTTGGATAAAATACTGTCTATATCTCCACCAGCTTTTCCAAGCTTGTCTTCTAGTTCAATTATATTTTTAATACTGGGTTGAAGTTCCTTCACATAATTGTCTAATTGGTATTCCGAAATTGGCATAGCATTTTCTCCTTTCTGTTTAGGAAATAATTAAAGAAAAAAATTCTTTATTTTCTTTATAAAAAGCTTCAATCTCCATCAATTCCAAATTCACTTGTTCAGCAACTACTACTATGCTCTCTTGGTTTAGCAATAAGTATGCTGCTACTAACAGCTTTGCCTGTTGTTCAGAAAGCTTTAAATCTTGTGCTAATGTCATATAGGTCGCGCCTGTTTCAAGTAGATAAGCTCCTTGTAAAATTCTCTGGTTTTGATAGATTTGCGCTGGTTCCTCTAAACTTTCGCTTAATACTTTTGCCGTTAGATGTATAGCTTCTTGGAATTCCATATCTTTTCCAAGCATTGTATGAAACATTTGATAATGGTCCGCCCATATTTTCAACTGCTCTCCCTTGCTTTTAATCTCAGCAATGAAGTCCTGTTGAGTAGAGGGCGATTCTGACAATCTATCACTTTGATTTAAATTTGAGATGACATTACCAAATTGCCTATCCAATTCATTTTCTGTTTCCGTTACGCTAGACATTAATTTAGCTACACTGCTTTTGGCTTCATTTATTTGCTCTTTTATGTTCACATCAAATTTTTCTAGAGTTACTATTATCCCGTTCACTTGGCTCGATTCAAATGCTGCAGTTAGTAGTGGCAATTTTGTTACTATCTCTTTTTCAATTAAGGGGGACAGAAATACGCTAAATTGAACATTTGAAGAAAGGCTTGTCTCAAAGGGATAGCTTGATAGTGCAAATGGCAGTAAGGGAAGCATCTCCTTAAAAGCTTGCTGAAATTCTCTGCTATCTTTTAGCAAAGTGTTTATTTCATTGACAAGTAGCTGTTTGATATGAGAAATACTGATTAAAGATTTTTGTAAATCCGATTGTAGTATTTTTAGTTCTCCTAGGTATTTTTCTTTCTTTTTACTCGCTAATAAAAATCCTCTTTCTTTTTTTCGAATATAGCTTTTGATATTGCTGTCAATGTGAACAATGATACTTTCGACTTGTCCCTCTAAATTAAAAAAGCACTGAATCGTTTGCCGTAAATCTTCTTCATATGTCTGTAAAGCCGTATTTGATATTGGCAATTCACATTCACCTCTCTTTAGTTTTTAATAATGGACGGGTTGCAGCTTTAAAAGAGTAGAAACACTCAAATCTATTTTGTTTATTGCCATCTCATTTTTAAATAGATTTCATCCGTTGACACTACTTGAAATCCTAATCGCTCATATAGATTTTTTGCAGGATTTGTATGAAGAACTTGCAATATCACTGGTTTATTTTCTTCATTTGCCTTTTGCTGAAGATCGCTAATTAGATAAGTTCCTACTCCATTACCTTGGAAACTTGGCAGAATAGAGATATCAATTATATGTAGTTGCTCAGGTAAGTCTTCTGTTAACAATCTCCCTATATATTGCTCATTTGAAGTAATAATACAGTGGTTTGCCTGTGGGAATCGCTGTCTATATGAGGTCTGCTGTGCGCACCACTGCATTTCTAAAAAGTGCTGTATTTGTTCAGCAGACCATCCCCATGAATCTATTTCTTTCCTACGAGAAGAAGCATAGACTTCGTAAAGGAATGGCTCATCATCTTTTGTAGTAGATTTAAGCTCTACTTTCATCCTCTCACCCCCTTCTTTTCTTGAAAATCTTAATGATTATAGAGTTATAACCCATGTCTGTTATATCTCTCCTACTTCATTTATCTTAAAATTCAGATTTTTTAAACCCTATTAATAACTAATCCTTAATACCCAAATTTAAAGTCTATTATTGCATTTATTTGGTGACTTTCAGCCTTTTTTTCATTATATTATAGGTCAATAGATTTCACTATGAGTTTATTCCATTTTTTAGGTTAATTTTTCTTAACCTTTTATTATGATTAGTGATGTTAGTAGCTAAAGTATAGTTATTGGCTTCTTTTTAACTATCACTGATGTAGCTTAATAGCTTCCAATCACACACCTACTGATGGAATGTTAATAAACAATAAGAATCTGCTAGAAAGCTAGCAGATTCTTTTGATTGTTCACCTTATTAATCTAATTGGAATCGGGAAAAGATCTTCCATACTAGCTCATTCCGATTCGAGACATTTACTTTTTGAAAAATTACCTTTAAATGATCTTGTACTGTGTAAGTTGAAATATCAAGATTATGAGCAATTTCTTTTGTAGGAATCCCTTTAATAATTTCAAACACTACTTCCTTTTCTCTAGGGGTAAGATTATAGGCCGTTATTAAAAAATTGAGCATTTCTCTTGATGATGCTTCATTTATTAATAAAGCAATTTGCTGTTCTTGTTGGCTTGTCATCAAAAGTGATGCCCGAATAGCAATATAGCCTGTATCTTTGATAGGTACTATTAAAGAAGTATTTGAATTGTAATTGTCGGCTAGTAGCTTTGCGCATATAGCTTGAATAGGCTTAGGTACTTGTATATCGGCTAAACTTTCATACTTTCTTAAAATAGAGAGCAATTCACAAGCTTTGGTATTACTTGAAAGAATTTTTAACCTTTTATCAAAAATAACAATGCCTTGTTCTCCTTCTACAGCTGGAATCCTCTCCTCAATAATATAATGATGGAACTCCTTTAACGATTCCCCCATAATTGGCATCAGTATTTTTATAAGCACTAGATCTTGATCTTGAAATAAAGGCTGCTCATTTTCAGCTCTTTTGAAAAGTGTTAAAAACCCATAGCATTGTCCTTGATAGGTTAATGCAGCTCTTATTTCATCACTAAAACCATTGGGCATAAACACTTCTTTATAACGGAAGCTTTGACTTGACGAATCGCTTAACCTGCCTATGTTTTGACCACTTTGTACTAAGAATCCATATTTATTTACATCTTCTGTCGTATATTCCAACTCCATAATCTTCTGATGAATCGCCTCTATTGATTGTTCTGTGACTGCTCCTACTGAAAAAAGTGTATGTGCATCCGTTAATGTACAGCAATAAGCATCAAAATTTATATGTGTTCGTAGAGCTTCTATCATCAATTGACGATATTCAAATGAATTTTTGCTGTGCTTGAAGCATTGTTCAGATTTTCTTTGCCAATAGTGTGCTTCCTTCATAAAAACCTACCTCCCCCCAGAAATATGGGATAGTTCTTTTTTTCCGAAAGTTTATAATTGAGAATAATTCTTAATTGAATTGTACAGAAGTTCAACAAGGAGGAATACTATTTTGAAGAAATTTTATTTTTTATTTTTTATTGTCTTACTAACAACTGCCGTTATTAGTGGCTGCTCAGAGAAATCATCTCAAGCAACTGCGGGTGATCAGAATTCAGAAGAACAGCAAACTCTTAAAGCTACTATTAGTGCACCTAAATCGCCAGCTATTTTTCCAAGTATCTTATTGGCAGAGCAACAGAAGGATATTGAACTTATTACCTGGGAAACAGCAGATACCCTTTTAGCTCAAATACAAAAAAAACAAGCACAATTTATTGCACTTCCTCTTAATATGGGGGCAAATCTATATGCAAAAGGTATGCCTTTACAGCTTATTCAAGTCAATACATTTGGCTCTATGTTTCTTGTTTCTACGGATGACAAGGTTCAAAAATTAGAAGATTTAGCACATCAAACTATTTTCGTACCTAGTCAAGGTGGTCCACCAGATATTTTAACAAATTACTTAATTGCTCAAAATAATATCCCAGGTGTTAAGCTCTCCTTTGTCAATCTAACTGAAATTGGTCAACAACTAGCATCAGGAGCTATTCAACATGTTGTTATTCCAGAGCCATTGTTAAGTATAGTGCAAGCTAATTTACAGACAGATTTACATATTGCCATCAATTTTGAAGAAGTATGGCAGAAACAATTTAGCAAACAATTACCTCAAACCGGTATTTTTGTAAATAAGGCTTGGGCATCTAGTAATCAACATGCTATTAAACAATTTCAAGCGCTTTCTGAACAAGCAATTACTGATTTATATCAACAGTCTGATGTTTCCTTGCCCTTATTGAGTGATTTTTTCAAAAGCAATGAAAAAATCATGAAACGTGCATTAACAAATAGCTCCTTACACTTTCAAACAGCTCAACAAGCGCGGAATGAAACAGAAGCTTATTTTAAGATTTTACTAGAGATTGCACCTGACTCTATAGGTGGTGCATTACCTAATGAAGACTTCTATTACAATGAATAGCCTACTTCGTTCAACAGGTAGCATGATCGTGCTAATACTTCTCTGGATTATATTAGCTACTAAATATCCTGACGTACTATTACCTAGCCCTATTGTAGTTGTTTCTGTCTTATTCAAACTATTAGGAAACCCTGTGTTTTGGTCCGCCTTTTTTATTACAATACTGTCCTTTCTTATTGGAATACTGCTGTCTTTGTTATTGGGTAGTATTTTAGGAATCGCAGCAGGTTTATCAAATAAGTTAAAAGATTTTATAAAACCGCTTATTACATTAGCTCAATCCATCCCTCCCGTTTCATGGATGTTATTTACGGTTTTATGGTTTGGAGAACAGGGTGGTGCTCAAATCTTTATTATTTTCGTCACTTTAGTGCCTATCTTTTTCTTTAATGTCATGAAAGGGATACTTCAAACTCCTCAAGAACTGCTCGAAATAGCTCAATGTTTTAGAGTTTCACGTAAGAAAGTGATAAGAGATATTTATTTTCCACAAGTATCACCTTACTTACATTCAGCCCTATTAATAGCAGTTGGAATGGGGTGGAAGACAATTGTCATGTCAGAGTTAATTGTGGGTCATGGAGGGATTGGTCAGCAGCTTAGTCAAGCACGTGTTTTCTTTGATACCCCAACAGTGTTTGCCTGGACGATCATACTTGCATTAGTTGGTCTAACTATGGAGTTTTTCCTACAAAGACTACTAAAGCAATCTATCTAGTATTATTCCTGTACATCTTTAGAAAGGAGCTTAGCCTATGTTAATCCTTGAGAATCTATCCTTTTCAAGAAATCAAAAGGAAATTTTTCAGCAGTTTCAATTACAAATTGCCCCTCAGACAGTGACATGTATTTTAGGCTCTTCAGGTATCGGAAAAACGACATTATTAAGGCTTATTGCAAAGCTTATATCACCCGATTCAGGGCTAATAAGCTCTCCTACTGGATCTTTAGGCTATGTTTTTCAGGAGCCACGTCTTCTTCCTAGTCTCACCGTATTTGAAAATATTGCATGGGTCAGTGAGACAGTTGATGTGGAACGGATAAATCAATTATTAAAAATTGCAGGGCTCTATCACAATAAAGCACACTATCCGCATCAATTAAGTGGAGGTATGAAACAGCGAGTCTCACTTATTCGAGCGATGGTTAATCAACCAGCTCTTTTATTAATGGATGAACCATTCCAGTCACTGGATGTCCGTTTAAAAAAGGAAATGTTGCAGTTAGTCCATACACTTTGGTTGGACTATCAACCAACCGTTTTATTAGTGACACATGATTTACACGAGGCTCTTTTTCTTGGACAACGAATACTTATTTTTGGGAATAGTCCTACACAAATACTGGGTGACTTCACTAAACAATCATCAGCCTTTCATCCGAATGATTGCTTAAAGATGAAGGAATTGCTCTCGGAATCTTAACGTATAGAAATTAATTAATTTGGAGGTATTTTAATGAATAGATCTTTACATAACTGGGACAGTCCTTCTGTCAACACATATCAACAGTCCATTCGACAAAAAATCATAGGCTATGATCTTATCTATGACATGATGGCCAGTATACTTCACAATTTTACTGCTGCAAATAAATTTTTAGTAGTAGGTGCTGGTGGCGGACAGGAATTACTCACATTAGGCAAATCCTTTCCTTCTGCCCATTTCACAGCAGTCGATACCTCAAAGGTAATGCTGGATCTGGCTGCTAAACAAATTGAATCGCTACCACACGAGCTTACTATTAAGTGGCTTGAGAAGGATTTACTCTCCCTAAGAGTGAATGAGTTATTCGATGTAGCTAGTTGTCATTTAGTTTTACATTTTATTGAAGACTTGGACCAGAAGAGGGCAATGCTTCAAAAAATTGCGGATAGCTTAAATGAAAATGGTGTGTTATTTATCTCATCGATTAATGCTGATTTAACTTCCCCAACATTCAAACACGAGCTTCGTTATTGGCGAAGTTCCATGCTTCATAACGGCATAAGCGAGGATCATTGGGAACGCTTTGAACAATCCTTTCGCATGACAACTCACCCGATTACTCTTGAATTGCTTATTGATTTGCTGAAAGAGGCTGGTTTTACGACAATCCTTCCATATTTTAAAACACATATGATTGACGCTTTAGTCGCTATTAAGGGAGAAACTACTTTATGAAAAATGGGAATATCTTAATCATCGGAGGCTATGGTGAAGTGGGAGGGAAAATTGCAAAATTATTGTTGCAAAGCTATCCTAACAGAATATGGATTGCCGGAAGAAATATAGAAAAGGCAAAGGATTTCTGCGCCCAGCACAATAACTTAGTAAGACCTCTACAATTGGATGTGTCGAAAAAAGTGCACCCAGAGCAATTAGATAATGTAGCACTGGTCATTATGTGTTTAGAGCAAAAAGATACTGCATTTGCACAGCTTTGCTTAAATGAAGGGATTATGTATATCGATATTACTGCAAGCTATACCTTCCTAAAAAAGTTAGAGGCACTCCATTTACTAGCTGAACAGAATCATTCAACAGCCGTATTTAGTGTTGGTATGGCTCCAGGATTGACCAATTTAATGGCCATGCATGCTGCAAAGCAATTATCCTCCGTAGAGGGGCTGCATATTTCTATCTTACTCGGGGCAGGCGATACGCATGGCACTGCAGCAATTCTTTGGATATTGCATCAATTAAATAAACCGTTCAGTAGCTACAACAATCAGAGAGTTGCTAATTTCACTAATAAGAGAACCGTGAAATTTAAGAAGATTGGAAAACGTAGTGTGTATCAATTTAATTTCTCTGATCAGCACACATTAACAAAGCATTTTCCTTCTATTCCTATCGAAACAAGATTAGGTTTTGATGTAGAGTCGCTCAATAGATTTGTATCCTTTTTACAAAAAAGTAGAATTGCTTACTTATTAAAATTTGACCGTATCCAAACCTTGCTCGCTTCACTTATTCAAAAAATTAAAATTGGTTCTGATGTGTGTAGTATACAAATACAAGCCATTGGAAAAAAACATCACAAAGAAACAAGTTATACATTAGACTTTCTAGAACGCGATGAATCTCTCGTAACAGCGAAAGTTGCAGCATTTATTGCGAAAGAACTCCTTAACAACAATCATCCATCAGGAGCCTATCATATTGAGGAGCTATTTACTTTAGAAACCTTACAGGCTCAATTCGAACTGTCCATTCAATAAAAAAGACATTTAGCATTCGCCTAGACGGGGAGCTAAATGCCTTTTATTTTTTATAAAACCTTTTCTAAAAAATCCTTAGCACGCTGTGTTGATGGCGCTGTAAAAAACTGCTCTGGTGAAGCATCTTCAATAAGCTTGCCGCCATCAAGGAAAAGAATACGATCAGCAACCTCACGAGCAAAGCCCATTTCATGTGTCACAATCAACATGGTCATACCAGAATCGGCGAGGTTTTTCATAACAGCTAATACCTCTTTCACCATTTCAGGGTCAAGTGCCGATGTAGGCTCATCAAATAATATAACTTTAGGGTCCATGGCAAGTGCTCGCGCAATGGCAACACGCTGCTTTTGCCCCCCCGATAAGCGATTTGGATATTCTTGACGCTTCTCAAACAGACCTACTTTCTTTAGTAATTCTTCTGCTTTGCTGATAGCAGTTGCCTTATCCATACCCTTTACATTGATTGGCGCATAGGTTAAATTTTCAAGCACCGTTTTATGTGGGAAAAGATGAAAATGCTGAAATACCATACCTACTTCTTCACGTATTTTCATTATATTTGTCCCTTTATCTGTAAGGACATCCCCTGCAATCGTTACTTTTCCACTTGTAGGAGTTTCCAATAAGTTTAAGCAACGAAGAAATGTCGATTTACCTGATCCAGAGGGTCCAATAATCGCAATTACTTCTTTTTCTTTAACTTCAGTTGATATACCCTTTAATACTTCATTCTGTCCAAAGGATTTGTGTAAATCTTCAATTTTAATCACTTTTTCTCATTCCTTTCTCGATTCGTTTACCAAGGAACGTTAAAACAAGCGTCATGATGTAATAGATTACCCCTGCAAAAAGTAATGGCTCAAGATAACGATATGTCGAACCCCCTACAATGTAGGCACGGCGCATAATATCTAATGCACTAATTACTGTCACAACTGCCGTTTCTTTATTTAATGTAATAAATTCATTTACTAAGGATGGTAAAATATTTTTTACTGCTTGCGGAATAATAATATCCTTCATCATTTTTGCATATGGAATCCCCAGTGCTTGTGCCGCTTCCATTTGTCCTTTATCAACTGCATTGATACCAGCACGGATAATCTCTGAAATATATGCACCTGAGTTTAAACCAAAAGCAATAATAGCTGTTGGAATAGGCTCAATTTGGATATCTAGTAATTGTGGTACTGCATAATAAATAATTAATAATTGTAATACAAGTGGTGTACCGCGGAAAATCGACGTATAGAAATCGGCAAACCAACGTAAAAAATTCACTTTACCAATTTTACATAATGCTAAAAGTATACCTACGATAAAACCGATGATGGATGCACCGATTGCAATTTGAAGTGTAACACCTATCCCTTTTAAAATATAAGGAATAGAGGGAACAATAGCTGTAAAATCTAAATTCACAGCGCTCCCTCCTTTCTTTTTCATCATGATGTAGCTTTGTTTTTTGTACCAAACACAAATTTGGAAGAAATATAGTGGATAAAAATGAAAAGCACAAACGATAGCCCAAAAATAGAGCTATCGCACGCAATTATTATTCAACTTTTTCTAGCCATTTTTCTTCTAGCTCTTGAATTTTGCCTTCTTCAGCTAGCTCTTTTAATGCTTTGTTAATTTTATCTTTTAAATCGCTTCCTTTTGGCACAGCGATTGCTTTGAAATCTTCAGGCTGTTCTTCTACAGGAAAAGCTTCTAATTGATCATTTGTTTTTAAATAGCCTTTCGCAACGCCACCCTCTAAAATACCTGCGTCTAAACGTTTAGACATCATATCTTGAACGATCTCAGGAATTCGTGTACGCCCTTCGACTTTTACATCAACCTTTTTCGCTATTGCATTACCTAAGTTCTCTTGGATAGATGCTGTCTGTACACCTATTTTTTTACCAGCTAAGTCAGCTTCTTTTTTAATACCGCTATCCTTTTTAACAAGGATTACTTGCTCTGTTTCATTGTATTTATCAGAGAAATCAACCACTTTTTCACGCTCTGGGTTCGGTGTCATACCAGAAATAACGACATCAATTTTTCCTGCTTGTAAAGCTGGTACTAGACTATTGAAATCCATATCTTGCACCTTCATTTCAACACCGATTTTTTCACCAACGAGTTTAATTAAATCAATATCAAAGCCAATAATTTCTTCACCTTTTGCTGCATCCACATATTCAAATGGTGCATAATCTGCTGAAGTTCCAACTTTTAATACTTGCTTACCTTCTGTATCAGTAGTAGATCCTGTATCACTTGCATTATTATCTTTAGTGCCACATGCTGCAAGAACACCTATTACTAATACAAGCATTGTGATGAATAACTTGTTCTTCATATTCAGTAACTCCTTTTATTTATAATTTATTGTGTATGAGAATACATTTCTCGAAAATAGTCGATTGGATATTTATTCATATTGAAGAATAAAAAATCTATCTGCTAATTAAGATATACTCTTTTGAAATAATAATCAAGATAAACTAAAAAATTTTTAGCTAAATGTTTTATACATAATTTTCTGATAAGTCAATTTATTTTTCTTTCGTTCTTTCTATAAGGTAACTTTACTATTTTCCGTTTTATCATTATTTATTCCTCGATCATAAAACAACTTAAATTAGGCGGTTCATATAAAGGGATTGATCATCATCATTTAAGCTCACAATTTTTAGATTTCATCGTTAGTAGGAATTTTATATTAATGGCGTAAGTTATCTTGTATAATCCAACTAAATCATTTGAAAGGGATTTTTATAATGAAAAAATTATCGCTGTTGTTCGCCATTATTATTGGTTCAATGCTGATAGCAGGCATCACCTTTTTCTTAACTCAACCTAAGTCGCATGGGCAACAAGCGATTAAAGGTGTGATGGATTTACGCCATCATACATTTAACGATAATACGCCTATCAAATTGGATGGGGAGTGGTCATTCATCCCGAATCATTTAGTTGACGGTGAAGCCTTTGATACTTATAAAAGCTATCTTGTCGATGTCCCTTCAGCATGGACAAAATATACAATTGATGGGCAACAAATACCTGTATTTGATAGCGGGACTTATCGTCTCAAGGTTTTAATCGATGATACCGAAGATATTTTAGGGATTAAGACAAGTAACATCCGTATGTCGAACGCATTGTATATTAACGGAAAGCGAGTTGGGCACAGCGGAGAGCCAGCTGAGGATAGCAGTTATATACCACACAATACTCCATATACTGCTTATTTTTCGCCTGATAAAAAAGAACTTGAATTGATTGTACATGTGGCAAATTTTGATTATGCACCCGGCGGAGGAATTATTAGCTCCATTTTTTTAGGAGATCAATCTAGTATTGCCAAGCTACGAGAGGGTGCACTATTCTACGATTTAATTACCTTAGCAGGCTTTTTAACAATGTTTATCTACTTTTTTGGCTCTTATCTTTATTCAAAATTTGGTATAGAGCAGCTTTATTTTGCTTTATTTTGCTTTTCAAGTGGTCTCTACACCCTTACACATGGCGAAAAGTTATTACTAGCCTTTATAGATATGCCCTACGCACCATTTCAGAAAATGCAAATGATCTCTAGTATAGCTGTCGGTCTTTTCATATTGTTATATTTTTACCGTGCTCTAAAAAAACATATGAATCGTTTGGTTGTGAAAGTGCTTTGCGCTGTAGGAACCCTTCTTATTCTTGTTGCAATGCTTCCCACATCAATTAATTCGCTATTTCAGAATATTAACTCATTATATGTATTCGCAAATATTGTTTATATTTTCTATGCGCAAATTATGGCAATTTACCAACGTGCTACTGGTGTAATGTATTTAACTTTAAGCTCATTAGCCATTTTGCTTTATTTTATCGTTGCAACGTTAAATACAAATATTAATCTAGAACTGAATGCCCTACCACCGCTGTTGCCATTTATTTGCCTAACAATGCTTTCACTATATATTTCTCATCGTTTTGCAGATTCTTATTTAGAAAAAGGCAAGCTAACAGAGGCACTTATCCGTGTAGATAAATTAAAGGATGAATTTCTTGCTAAAACATCCCATGAATTCCAAACACCTTTACATGGTATTATTGGCATTTCGCAGTCTATGCTGAAAGACAATAGCGTTCCCATCTCAGCGGACGAACAAAAAGAAAAAGTATCACTTATTTTCAATATTGCTGAACGTCTATCCTATTTAGTCAATGATTTACTTGATTTTTCAAAGCTGAAGGAGAACCAATTAACATTGCGTATGACCTCTGTAGATTTATATGCAATTACACATATGACTGTAGAAGTGCTATCCTATACGATCAGCAAAAATGTAAAAATTTATAATCATATTGAACGGGGAACCTTTGTCCAAGCCGATGAAAATCGTCTTCGCCAAATTTTATATAATTTAATTCATAATGCAGTGAAGTATACAAATGAAGGAAAAATTGATATAACTTGTTATGAGAAACAGTCATTTTTAGTGATTGAAATAATGGATACTGGCTGTGGAATAGCGCCAGAAAATTTAAAAACTATTTTTAATGCATTTCAACAATTCAACTATTCAATTGATGGCAGTGGATTAGGTTTACATATTACAAAGGAGCTTGTTGAGCGGCAAGGTGGAAAAATTTTTGTAGAATCTATTGTTGGACAAGGCGCAACCTTTTCAATCAAATTACGAAAAGCACAGCCGACAAACGAGGAATTACCATCAATGCCAATCCAAACATATCAACATCCCTTCCTAACATTCCCACATATTGTTGAAAATATAGGGAAGAAAAAAATCCTAATTGTAGATGATGACGCTGTTAACTTAAAGGTGTTAATAGATATTTTGACGCAAGAAAACTATTCCATTATAGCAATTGATAATGGACACCATGTTTTTGAATACCTTACACAACAACCTGGTATTGATTTATTAATTTTGGATATTATGATGCCCACTATTTCTGGCTACGAGATTTGCCAACAGGTTAGACAAAATTACACGTCTACAGAGCTACCTATTTTAATGTTGACAGCAGCGATTCGCCCAGAGGATATGATTGCAGCCTTTCAATCTGGTGCAAATGACTTTTTACATAAACCCTTGGATGCTACCGAGCTTAAGACAAGAGTTCGTAATCTTCTTTTATTAAAGGAGTCTGCAGAAACAGCTGTGAAAATGGAAACCGCGTTTTTACAAGCACAAATTAAACCGCATTTTATTTATAATGTCTTAAATTCCATTCTTTCACTTAGCTATTTAGACTTAGATAAATCACGGACAATGATTACAGATTTTGCTACATTTTTGCGTAATAGTTTTGCCTTTGAAAATGCCAACAGTCTTGTTCCTTTAGAAAAAGAGCTTAGTCTTATTGAGGCTTATGTAAATATTCATCGAACTAGATATCCAGAGCAATTAGAATTTAAAATTTGCATGGATGAGCCTATTCAATGTCTTATTCCCCCTTTATTGCTTCAACCTTTAGTGGAGAATGCACTTCTTCATGGTCTGAAAGTAGGAAAAGGGCATAGCAGGCTACAATTAGTTATAAAGGAGGAAAAGCAAATGGTGATTTTCCAACTGATAGACAATGGCATTGGTATATCTGCAGAGCTTTTACAGCAAATTCAAAACGGTGAAAAAACCGCTAGTCAAGGTATTGGTATTCTAAATATTTCAAAAAGATTAAAAAAATTCGATAACGCTACTATCCATTTTGATAGCCTTGAAAATGAAGGAACGACTGTTGAAATAAGATTTCCGATAATTACTACATAAAGGATGTGAGCAGCTTGTTAAAAGCAGTTATTATAGATGATGAAATTTTAGCCATTCGTTTATTAGAATCCATGCTAAAGGCAAGTGGCTCTATAGAGATTATTGGAACCTTCCAGAATCCAAAGGATGGTTTAGTAAATATTGATATATTAAAACCTGATATTCTGTTTTTAGACATTGAAATGGCCGAAATGACTGGTCTTGAGTTTGCTTCTAAAATAGAAGATGTCTCAAGCTACATGGATATTGTCTTTGTGACAGCATATGAAAATTATGCTTTAGAGGCCTTTAATGTACAGGCTATAGATTATATTTTAAAGCCCATTGACCACAGCCGACTTTTAAAAACCATTGAGCGGCTACTTGAACGGAAGCGTCATAAAAAGTTGATACAACCAATTGATTATACTTCTGTGAATGAAGGAACGAAAATTATTCACACATTACACTTTCATATACACTCAGGGAAAGTTTCAATTGGTGATACTGTATTAACTTTACCAACAAAGGAATTTCAAATTTTATCCTTTTTAGCACAGCATAGCAATCAAGCCTTTCCAGCTGCTGAGCTGTATCAACTTATATGGGGCGAGGATAGCTTTGGACAAACACAAGCATTACGAGTTCATATCAGCAATTTAAGAAAAAAACTGGAAACGATCCCAGGACACACAGCAAAAATTGTTATGGTAAGAGGCTCTGGCTATCAATTAGTTTTTCAAGCTGAATAATTTGAAAGGGAAGTTGATTAAACCGATCAACTTCCCTTTTCCACTTGAATTGCCCAATGATTACTGACTAGAATCCACTACTCTCTCATCTAGTTCAGAATTGTATCCCCCCTTGTAAAAATCTATCCATCAACCTTTTAGCAAGGTGAGGGGTTGATTTCCGCTCCACCAGCGTCCTTTCCAGGGGGCGTCCGATGAGCCGCTAAATCCCCTTGGAGTGACGCTGGCTCGACTCCAATCAACCGTTCTGCAAAAAATTTTCATAGTAGCATAGCGAGACAGGTGAGCCTCTAAACGGAGCGATAGCGGAGGAAAGCAAGTAGCCTGCAACGGAAATCCATTTTCACCTTTCACAAAAATTCAATTGGTTTTGTTTTTCAAGACTATGAGAGGCTGAGACCAAAAGAAAAAATGTTAGACCGATTGTTTCGGACTAACATTTATTGATTTAGGAAGGAACACTCTACTCATCAAAGCGAAAAAGTTATCATCAATTTTCGCTATTATTCAAGATAATCGAGTTCTGTCCCAGCCTCCTCCTTCTATTTTATCGAATGTTCTTCAGGAAATAATTTTGACTTTAATTCGTCCTCTCCAGAGCCCTCTGCTAATGGAACGTGAGAACGATAGGCTGCACGGCAAATTAAATGTCCAGCGACTGGTGCTGTCACAAAGACGAAAAGAATACCTAAAATGAGCCGTACACTAACAAAACCGTCATGCACCCAGAAATAAATAAACGCTCCTAATAAACAGGTTAAAACTGATAACGTAGAACTTTTCGTAGCAGCATGTGATCGTGTATAGACATCTGGTAAGCGAATCATTCCAAATGCGCTAATCACACTCACGATGGAACCTATAAGAATAAGGATAACTGCCGCCCATTCAATCATCTGATTTACGTTCAACAATCACACCTCTTTCTATATATTTTGTAAAGGCAATCGTTCCGATAAACGCTAAAATACCTAAAATAAGAATAGCCTCTAAATATGCCTTTGTCTTCAATATAATAGAGACAATCGCAATAGCCGATAATAGATTAACACCAATTGTATCGAGAGCTATTGCTCGATCAGGCATTGATGGGCCACGGATCACACGATACAACGACAGCGCAATGGAAATACTAAAGAAAGCAAGTGCAAGAAGTAATATATTGTTAATCATTAGCGTGTCACCTCCATTATTGCTTGCTCAAATTTTCCAATTGATCGTATAACAGCATCCTTAGACTGTTCTATGTCCATGGCATGAATATAAAAAACATCGCCCTCTTCAGACACTTCCATGACGACAGAGCCAGGTGTTAATGTTAACAGTAATGCAAGTGCTGTAATCTCCCAGTCTCCCTTTAGTACAGTTTTATATGTGAAAATACCAGGCGTAATGTTTAGCTTAGGTGTAGTGATTTGTCTTAATACACTATAGCTTGATAAAAATAGCTCCCAGTTAAACAGCCATAATAATTTAATGATTGAAAAGACTCTTCGCAAGTAAAATTGAGTACCATAAAAGCGATGCATTGCATATAGAATACCCATACCTACAAAAAAGCCCATCAAAAATGTCGAAAATTGTGGTGTCACTTCATCCTGTAGGAGTAACCAAAGTGCTGCGATAAATAAATTTAAAATAAACTGCATCGCCATTATTTATTCACCTCACCTTGCCATTGTTCGCCATCTAAAACTGCATCGATATAGATAGATGGTGTATAAAGTGTTTCAGCTGCATCTGTTACAAATGGTGCCAATTTTTCTGCCCCAATACCTAAACCAATTGTACAAGCAGCCAGTAATGTTAATGGCAACAATATACGTTTTGGTAAAGGTTTTTCATCTTCTAAGCTAATAATCGTTTCGCCAAAAAAGGAAGAAAGAAATATCCGTAGCAGTGAATATAAAACAATTAAACTAGAGAAAAACCCTAGACCTAATAGAACGAAATGGCCACCTTCTATCGCACCTTGTCCAATTAAAACCTTTCCTAAAAAACCGCTTAATGGTGGTATACCAGCTAATGAGCACATCGCTATAAAGAATAGCCACCCAAAGAAAGGATAATTACGAATCAGTCCACTCATTTTATCAATTACTGTTTCCCCAGTGACATATATCATCATACCAACTGCTAAAAACAACATAGCCTTTGCTACCATATCATGCATTAAATAATAGATAACACCTTGTAATGCTGACTCAGTGCCAACCGCTAGTCCAACTATTATAAAGCCAACACCAATTAGCACATTGTAGGAAGCTATCGTTCTAACATCACGACTTGAAAGAGCACCGATACATCCTGCTATTATTGTAATTCCAGCCATGATGCCAAGCGCTGTGTGTGTGACCTCAGTATTATTAGGGAACAGCAATGTAAAACTACGTACAAGTGCATAGATCCCTACCTTTGTTAATAAAGCAGCAAATAAAGCAGCAATGGCAGTTGGTGGTACGCTGTATGAACCTGGCAACCAGAAGAATAATAAAAGTCCAGCCTTCAAGCTAAAGACGATTAAGAAAATAAGCGCCACTGTTGTAATAAGTGGATTAGCTCCTGCCTCCATTACACGAACGGAAATATGAGCCATATTTAAAGTGCCGACTGTTCCATACAGAAAAGCTAACGCCACTAAGAAAATCCAAGAGGCAACAATGTTGATGAGTACATATTTCAATGCTTCACGTAGCTGAATTTTTTCGCCACCTAAGCTGATAAGTGCATACGAAGCGAGCAACATTACTTCAAAACATACAAATAAGTTAAAAATATCTCCAGTTAAAAATGAACCATTGACGCCTGCTACCATGAGTAAGGTAAATGAATAAAAATACATTTTTTCATACCTTAGCTCCATCGTAAAAATTGCATATAACATACAAATGAGGGCTACAAGATTTGCAACTAACACTAGAAGTGTCGCAAATGAATCTGCAACAAATGAGATTCCAAATGGAGGTGCCCAACCACTAAAATCAATGCGCATCACACCCTGTTCTTGAATCTCTACTAATAAAATGATGCTAATGATAATAATAAAGCTCAATGTCAATAAGCTGATGATACGTTGTAACATCACATGCTCTTTTAAAAACACCAGTAAAATAGCTGTAATTACCGGTACAATTAATGGTAAAACAATCATATTACTCATCCGGCGTACCTCTCAATTCATCAAAATTCCCTGAACCATTTGTTTTGTACGCACGATAGCCTAAAACGAGAACAAAGGCAGTGACAGCAAAGCTAATGACAATAGCTGTTAAAATTAATGCTTGTGGTAACGCATCTGTATATGGTCCCTCTGATTCCCCTAATAATGGTACATCTCCTTTTTTTAGACCTCCCATTGTCAGAATCAGTAAGTGGGCAGCATGTGATAAAACAGCAGTACCTAAAATAACACGCAATAACTGCTTCGAGAGGATTAAGTACGTCGCAACAGCTACTAATATACCTACTAAAACAAGTATTAAAGACTCCATTGGCTACTCATCCTCACTTATACTTAAAATAATTGTTACAACAACCCCCACCACTGTTAAAGCCACACCCGCTTCAAAAATAGTGACAGTTGAAAAACCCATTTTCCCAAATATAGGAACATCTATATACGTATGTGCTTGTGTTAAAAATGGTACATCGAAAAACAACGAACCTATTGCAGTTCCAGTTGCAAGCAATACACCAAGAGCTGCAACTTTTTTGAAGTCGAAAGGCATCCCTTTATGCACAGTTTCAATATCATAGGCTAAATATAATAAAACAATGCCCGAGGCTAACACCAGACCACCTATAAAGCCACCACCAGGAGCGTGATGCCCAGCGAAGAACAAATACACACCGAGTGTTAAAATAATGAACACGACTGCCTTGGTGATGGTTCTTAAAATCACATCATTAATTTTCATGATCTGCTTCCTCCTTTCGTGGCTTAAGCTTTGTCAGAGCATAGACCCCTAAGCCAGCAATCAGAAGAACAACAACCTCTAGCATCGTATCAAAAGCACGGAAATCCCCTAATATTGTATTAACGATGTTGGAACCGCCAGCCAATTCATAAGCATCATTGAAGTAAGTAGCCACTGGTTCAAAGCGATCATAGTGTACAACTGCTAAACCAACAATTGTTACGGTTGCCCCAACAAAAATAGAAATCAATGCTTTTGACCATTGAACCCTTTTACGTGGTACCTCTGGCATTAAATCTGGTAAATATTTAAAACATAAAAGGAATAAAGCTGTTGTGACCGATTCAACAACTAATTGTGTTAAAGCTAGATCTGGTGCACGGAAAATAACAAAGAAGAAGGCAATAGAATAGCCTAGTACACCATTAAGCAACATCGCTGTCACTCGACCCTTTGCGAAAATCATCCAAACGGCTGCAAAGATCATGACAAATACAAGGATTAACTCGTAGTATTCAATAGCGGAATCTTTGTCAAAATTAAAAGTCATAGCATCTGACCAAACAAAATAACCAGCTATAAGTGCAATAAAAAATACATATATATAGACAAAATAATGTGTTAAATTACCTGTCATATATTTATTAGTAAGCTTCTGTGAGCCATTTTCACTCATCTCTATCATTCGATTGTAATACGTATTAAACGTATACTTTTGTGAAAACAGACGATAGAGCGGCTTCCAGCTTTTTAAAGTTTTGAATAAAATAATCCCAATAATAATGACACCTACTGTCATCAATAACTCTGCATTAATGCCATGCCATGCATGGATATGTGGTGTTAATTCACTTGTAGTCGGGAATGTAGGATAAATACTTGCCATGGCAGGCTCTAAAATATAGTGACCTAACACATTCGGGAAGAAAAAGATACCAACTACCAACAAGCATAAAATAATTGGCGAAATTAACATGCCAAGTGGAGCTTCATGTGGTTTTTTATCGATCTTCTCAGGCTGTAGTTTACCCAAAAATGTACGACTAATTAAAATCAAACTATAGACAAAGGTAAAAATACTTGCCACCCATGCTACTAATGGGAAAAATAACCCTATATCGGCAATAGAGAATGCTTCTACATCGCGAATAGCCAATACTGCTGCAAAAAACATTTCCTTACTTAAAAAGCCATTAAATGGTGGTAGTCCTGCCATTGAGAAGCCACCAATGACTGCGATTGTAAAAGTGATAGGCATTAAAGACATTAAGCCACCGAGACGACGAATATCCCGAGTACCTACTTCATGATCGACAATTCCAACCATCATGAATAAGGCTCCTTTAAAAGTCGAATGATTCACGAGGTGAAATAGTGCTGCAAAGCTTGCCTGTGTGTATAAAATAGAATCTTCACCATAGCCATAATAGTGACCAACAGACCCAAGACCAAATAGACTCATAATTAAGCCAAGCTGACTCACTGTTGAAAAGGCTAATAAAGCTTTTAAATCTGTTTGACGAACTGCATTAAATGAACCCCAGAATAATGTAACTAGACCGATAACACTAACTAGCCAGAACCACGTTGCTTCTCCGCCAAAAACTGGTGAAAAACGAGCAACTAAATAAATGCCTGCCTTAACCATTGTTGCGGAATGTAAGTAAGCACTAACAGGCGTTGGGGCCTCCATAGCATCAGGCAACCAAATGTGGAATGGAAATTGTGCAGACTTTGTAAAAGCCCCTAGTAAAATTAAAATGAGGGCTGGCGTAAATAGAGCATGATCCCGTATAATCTCTACATTCGCTACAATTTCACGAATACTAAATGTATGTGAAGCTACATAGAGCATTAAGAAGCCTGCAAGCATGGATAGTCCGCCAAAGACTGTAATCATCATCGCTTTTTTGGCCCCTGCACGAGATGCCTTTCTATGATGCCAAAATGCGATTAATAGGAATGATGACACACTTGTCAGTTCCCAAAATGTGTATAATACCATTAGGTTATCTGAAAAAACAACACCAAGCATAGCGCCCATGAATAGTAATAAATAGCAGTAAAAATGATGAAGAGATTCTTTCGTTGATAAATAAAAAATAGAATATAAAATGACTAAACTACCTACACCAGTAATCAGCAGACCAAAAATCATACTGAGTCCATCTAGGTAAGTTGTGAAATTTATATTAAAAGAGGGAATCCACTCATATGTATGAATAAACGTTTTACCCTCGGCTAATTGAGGAATATAGCGAGCGAGTAAAAGAAATAAGATGAATGGAACAGATAAAACAAACCAGCCAAGATGTGTGACACGCCTTAGTCGCCTGTAAAGCAATGGAATCAGTGCAGCACAAACAAATGGCAAAAGTATCGCGATGAGAACTGTGACCAAATGAAAACCTCCTACTATCAAAATCATCTAGCAAATTTTTGTGGTGATTGGCATGTAAAGTGCTAAGACTTTAGAAATTTGTTCAAGCTAAGTAACATATTAGATGTATTCTTGAAATTTTTTAAAGGAATGTGGTGGGGTGTTAAAGTGCCTTATCGTTTATAAAAATGGTTATTTTAGTTATTTAGTCACTTCTAACCCGATGCAAGCCTAAATAACTTGTGGAAAATCAGATAATTTATACAGTTACAACTTAGTTTATATCAGCACAATGAAGACACTTGACTATCTATTTAACTCACTGCATAATAGTGTGGCATATGAAAGCAATTTAGCTTTGATGCACAGAATGCATAAATTAAATAATTTCAAATTATTGATTTAAGCTTCATCCTTCAAGGGTTTTCCAATATATTTCCGTTAACTTTTATACATTTTTAAGTATACATTATAAATGAGCATAATGCACTGTAACAGCATTGATTTTAGCTGTTTTAGGATAATTTTTTCAAAATCAACAGTGAAATTAACAAAATACCAACAGATAAGAGGTGTACATTTTTTATGAAGCATGTAAAAGGGCGTTTGGATGAAAGTATATTAGTTTGTGTTTACTACGGCTTAAATGGCGAGCGTTTAATACATCGTGGTCATAAGATGGCCACAATGCTTGATTGCCCACTCTATATTCTTTCAGTCGATTCGCAACCCCTTGATGCATTTGACGCAGAGAAATCTAGTTATATAGAGCAATGGAAGAAGTTATCAGATGAGCTTGAGGTTGAAAAATTTATTTTGCAAGATAATGAAAAACGCCCCATACAAAAAGTTATTGCAGAAGTCGCAAAGAATTATGGCATTTCGCAAATTATCGTAGGGCAAAGCGCACAAAGCCGTTGGGAGGAAATTACTAAAGGTTCGTTCCTAAATGTACTGTTAAAAGAAGTTCCTTTTGTTGATTTTCATATTGTAGCTGTTCAACGCCCAACAGACGATGATGCAAATGAAACATATGAAAAAGGAGTACGTGCTTACCTAATTAAAGAGCAGGATAACTTTAAAGTAGCATTTACATGTCCTAAATATGTATCGATTGAGGGTATATTTTTCAAAGAAATTGGCACAGATTTTGACAATGGCATCTTTAAATTTACTTACAACGATAAAATGCATGAAGTTCATATTTCAGAGGGCTATGTAGTCGATCAGGAGAAACTGCCAGCAGAATTTTTAGCTCCATTAAGACAATAAAAAAACGCGTATCTACGCGTTTTTTTATTAGACAGCAGCTGATGCAGGTTTATCCTTCGGTAAGAAGAAGGCTACTAGCAATAATAAAGGTAATAATGAAACGACAATCATTGTAAAATCAATGCCTTTATGATCCATTAAAACCCCGATAACCATTGCCCCTATTGCTCCCATACCAAAAGCAAAGCCCGTTGTTAAACCTGCCATTGTGCCAATTTTTGTTGGAACTAGCTCTTGAGCATAGACCACCGTTACGGAGAAGCTAATCATGATTAATGTACCGATAATGACTAAAAATATCATAGCGGCCCATAATGGTACATACGGCAATGCTAAACAAAATGGCATTGGTACTACAACAGAAAGAATTATGACATTCTTTCTACCAATACGATCTGATAAAGAGCCTCCAAAAAATGTACCTACTACCCCAAATGCCATAAAGGTGAATATTAATATTTGCCCTAGTCGAAGACTGACATCATAGTGATCCATCAAATAAAACACATAAAAGCTAGTTATATTTGTTGTATAAAATGATCGTGCAAAAATAATTGTAAATAATAACGTTAACGCAATTCCTACTTGTTTCTTTGTTAAAGGAGGCAATGTTGAGACGAGTACACGTTTTTTCTTCGCTATACGCTCCTGCTCCAATTGTTTTTTATACCATGTTGCAATTTTACTTAATAAAATGATACCAAACGTTGCAATAACTAATATGATCGCAGCACCACGTTGCCCGAGAATATCAAAGATGTAAGCACTAATTAACGGTGCAAGAGCTTGTCCTGAATTTCCCCCCACCTGATAGATAGACTGAGCAAGTCCTCTTTTAGAGCCAGCTGCCATAAATGAAACTCTTGATCCCTCAGGATGAAAGATAGCTGAACCAAAGCCGATAAATAATACCGCAATAATAATAATCCAATACTGTGTTGTAAACGCTATAATGGCAATCCCTATAAATGAACTAATCATACCAATAGGTAAAGCATAGGGCATTGGTTTTTTATCACTGATAAAGCCTACAGCAGGCTGTAAGGCAGAAGCAAATATGTTTAAAACAAAAGAAATCATACCAATTTGTGTAAAGGTCAAACCTAATTCACTCTTAAATATGGGAAACATCGCTGGGATAACAGCTTGCATCGTATCATTGATAAGGTGAGCAACACCGATTGCAATCATAATTGGATACATTGGATTTGTTACATTTAATTGTTTATTCATGTTGCCACCTCACTCTTATTTTGGTTATACATGATTGTCGCATACTATCGACCATTTTGCACAAGCTATAGTTTGACAGCTGTAAAAGGAGTTGATATATGCATGGAAAGCTTTATTCATGCTCACTTTTGGGAAATGATTCTTCGAACAACACTTTCATTTTTTGCATTACTTATTCTGGCACGTATACTTGGAAAAAAACAATTGGGCCAGTTAACATTCTTCCATTATATTACCGGCATTACATTTGGGTCGATCGCTTCAGAAATTGCCTCTCAGGAAGAAACACCATTTTTAGATGGTATGATTTCCCTCGTTTGGTGGAGTGCCTTAACGTATTTGATGACCGTTATTACGATTAAATCTAAAAAAGCTCGTGTTCTCATTGATGATAAGCCAACGATTGTTATTCAAAAAGGTCTTATATTAGAATCAGCACTACAAAAAAATCGTCTTCATCTAGATGAGCTGACAATGATGCTACGTGAACAAGCCATTTTCTCTGTACAGGACGTTGAATATGCCTTACTAGAAACGAACGGGAAACTCAGTGTGCTACAAAAAACCTCTGAACAGGTGGCTACAAAGCAGGACGTTAAAGCAGATGTATCACCGCCTACTTATCTTCCTACAGAAGTCATTTCTGATGGTCAACTTATTATAGAAAATATTGTTGAAATAGAGCTGACAGAAGACTGGGTCATGAAGAAATTGAAAAAGCAAAATGTGCATTCCGTAGAAGAAGTTTATTTTGCTCAAGTCCAAACAAATGGTTCCCTGTACATTAGCTTAAAAGATAAAGCGAGACATTCAAGCCCTTAATTGCTTGTCTAGTCTCGTTTTTTGTTAATCAATTTTGACAATATCTAATGGTGTAATAATGCCGAGTAATTTTTGATGTGGTTGACCATGCTCCGTTATTAATAATGCCTCAAATCGCCTCCCTCTTTCGACCCCCTGTTTAAATATTTCCTCAGCCTCATAGATGGATATGGATCTGCTGACAAATTTATAATTCACTCTATTTTTCTCATGCATTAAAATATCATGCAATGTTGGAATTCTTTTTGGTAAATGATCGCCACCCATCTTTGAAGCAAGCCAATTGGTGATTCCTACTGTCGTGATTAGCCCCTTAAATTGCTTATTATAATAAACGGGAAATTGTGTATATTTGCGCAGACGTATCACTTTTAAAACATGTTTTAAAGAATCATTTTCTTGAAAAATCAGTACTCTTTTACGGAACATTTGCCCCACAAGCGTTGGCTTAGCGAGAGTAGCATCTATGTATTCAATTCGTTCTACAACATCGGTATGTGGCTCTGCAATCACATAATGTAAAGAGGTACGATGATGCACAATCGCATTTCGTAAGTCGGCATAGGAGCGTAGATCATCTTCATATTTCTTCACCAAGACATCCTTTTTCTTTGCTTGATCAATAAGTCGATAAAAAGGCATAAAATCCTTAGCACCTACAATATCTCGTAATCTATGATCTATTCGATTAAACGCTGTCAGGAAACGATTGGAATTTTCAGTTCCCACTTTTCATGTCCCTTCTTTCTATAGTAGTTTATATATTTTCCGAGTTATTTGACAAATTTCGAGTTACACCCCCATTATATTCCTAAGTTATGGAGATTCCAAGAATGTAGTTTTACATTCCCTCTTGAAAGTGACGTTACGTCATTTTATATAATGTCATTAACAGGGAGGAGGATTCGTTATTTTACTTACGATTCATCATGTATCAAAACAAACTGGTATTTCTGTTCGCACATTACGTTACTATGAGGAGATTGGCTTGTTACTTCCTATAGCAAAGACCGAGGGGGGACACAGGATTTATGACGAGAATGAGCTAAAAACATTACAACAAATTGTATTTTTAAAAACATTAGGTTTCAAGTTGAAAGAAATTCAGACACTTATCAATAATTCGTGGGAGTGGGAAGCAAGTTTAGACCATCAGCTAGCTTTTGTAGCAGAGGAACAAAAGAAACTACAGCAGATGAAGAACGCCATCCTTGGATTAAAGAATGCTTCGTCTATCGAAGGTGGATTAACAGAGTCCCTTATCCAAAAGTACATTAAACTTTCGAGTCAAGAACGAGATAAAAAGCAAGCTTTCCGCCAGCAGATTTTTGCAGCTGCCGAAATGGACCTTTTTCAAAAATTGCCTAATTTAAACCGAAATGATCCTAATTCTTTAGAGTGGATTGGCTTATTGGGTCAATTAAAGCAACTTCGTAAGGAAAGCCCTGAAGCAGATTCCGTTCAGTTTATTATCAAACGAATGATGGAAAAGACCGAAGTAGAATACAAAGGAAATGATGAGTTTTTAGAGAAGATGTGGACTATACGAAGGTCACCTCACAAATCTGAGCAAATGGGATTATATCCTTTAGAGGAAGAATTTCTACATTTTATTGAGCAGGCTTTTCATATTTATGAATCAAAAAAACAGGCGTCAGGAAAGTCACAACCATGAACATAGAAATGTTGCTACTGATAGGTACCTTAGCTTTATTAGACATGTTTAGTCCTTCTATTATTGGTGTGTCTGTCTATGTATTGCTTGTAGCTAAAAAGCAGCAAATCCGCCTTTTATTAACCTATTTAATGACTGTTGCCTTGTTTTACTTTAGTACTGGGATTTTTTTAATGTTAGGTCTAGGCGTCATCTTCGACCCGATTTCTAATTTGCTAACTAGCTACTCAGCTCGATTTATCATGACCATTGTGGGAGCAATTTTATTTATCGGCAGTTGGTTAGTACCAAAGAGAAAGGCAAATGGAGCACCTAAACCAAAGTCTTTACATGTGACCTCTATGGTAGCCTTAGGTTTCACAACTTCTATTTTAGAAGTTGCAACCGCCCTTCCTTATTTCGCCGCAATAGGTATTTTAACGAGTAATCAATTAACGTTTTATGAATGGTTACCTTTATTGGCAGGTTACAATTTGGTAATGATTGCACCAGGGATTATCCTACTGTGCTTACATCTATTATTCCGCCGATTTATGAATAAACCTTTAAGAAAAATTCAAACACTTTTTGATCAAGGAACAAGTTCTACCCTTTCTTGGATCATGTTCTTTTTGGGACTAATTTTACTTATAAATGGTGGGATGTTTTAAAACGAAAAACGGTAAAAACCCATTATAAGTTGGTTTTTACCGTTTTATACTCTTTTAGATTTTTGTCATAGACGCATTTCTTTTCATCATCACGATGCCAATGCTGATACAGATGATTGTCAATGCTAGCGTAATTATTAAGCTCCACCAGTAATCTGACACCTCTATTGTTCCTCGAAATTTTGCAATTCCGTAGCTTGCTAGTTTCCACGGTGATATTGTCCAAAAGATTCCTACAATCATATCGACGATTTGCCCAACAAAGATCACTGTAAATGCACATGTAGTAGCAATAACGGTTTTAAAACTGGCACTCATCATTAACGTAACAGCTATCACAAATAGCAACCATATATAGTACGTCGAAAAGCTTATTAACAGTGCACCAATGTCCAACGTTCCGTATAGAATACTTGTATAATAGACACTAGCAGCAAACCCAGCGAAAATACTAACAAAACAAATGGTGCTCATGACAACAAATTTACTTAAAAAATATGCGCCAAATGAAATGGGCCGAGCATATAATAATGTTGCCATACCATTAGCTCGTTCCTTACTAATAGCCCCTACAAACGAAGCCATCATCACCAATAAGCCGATCGTTTGAAACTGCCCGATAGCAGCTTGAATTAAATCAAGTGGCATTAATTCTGGCATCAGCATTTCAAAGCCCTCTGGTACATTCCCAACAGCATTTAAAATATCCATCATATAGTAGTTTGTTAGTGGATCATTCATTCCAAGCAGAGCAAACACAAGAGGAATCCATAGAAACTTCCAACTCCGCCATGCTTCTCTAAATTCCTTTTGTAGAAGTACATTGAATCCTCTCATGCTTTTTTCGCCACCTTCATGAAAATTTCTTCCAGAGATGCTGTCTGTCGCTCTACCTTTCTAATTGTATAAGGACATTCACTTAAACGTTGAAGCAACTTCTTCATCGTTGGCTCCTCATTCACTATCTCAATATAGACATAACAACCGATTACATGATTAGATGGATTTGCAAAAAGCTTAGCCTCTTCTTCACTGCCAAATTCAATGACATAATTTTGCTCATCAAAACGTTGCCGTACCTCACGTAATGTTCCCTGTTCTACGAGCTTGCCATTTTGCAAGAATAAGAGTTGGTCTGTCATTTCTTCAGCATCATTTAAAATATGCGTTGAGTATAAAATAGTCGTCTCTTGTTGTAATCCTTTTAATAAATCGAGCACTTCTCTACGTCCAACGGGATCTAATGCTGAAACAGGTTCGTCTAATAGCAGTAATTTAGGCTTATGCACTATTGCTTGGGAAATACCAAGTCGCTGCTTCATCCCACCAGAAAAAGTGGCTATCTTTTTATGTTGGGCATCCCCTAACCCTACAAATTCTAAGGTTTTTTGTGCTTCTAATTTAGCCTTTTTGGCTGCTACACCATTCAACCTTGCAGCCATTTCTGTAAACTCTAACGCAGTTAGCCAAGGATGAAACTGTGGATATTGTGGTAAAAAACCTATATTCGCACGTAAATCATTACCTAGCATCTTTACACTTCCAGCAGTCGGTCTTAAAAGCCCCGTTAACATAGATAAAGTCGTTGTCTTGCCAGCTCCATTTGGACCAATTAAAGCCGTAGAAGTTTTTTCCTCTAAGTTGAAATGAATATTATCTACAACTTTGTGCTCTGCAAATTGCTTGGTCAAACCTGTAACTTGAAGTAAAGTTGTCATGACTGCTTTCTCCCTACTATAAAGTACGCAATTGACCCTAATAGATTAGCAAAGATAATGATAAATACCCAAAGAATTTTAGGCCCGTTTGTTGCATGAATTTTACGTAAATCAATAAGTGCTACGATCATCAAAATAATTTGAACGATGATGAGCGGTGCTATAACTGCCCATGGAACTTTTGCTAATTCCTCCATCATACAGATCACCTCATTATTTGTTATATACTAACTATAACAACTTTGTTCTAATATGTATAGAACAAAATATCTCTTACACCATAAAAAAAAGATGTACCTTAATTAGTACATCTCATGTTGTTGAAAAAAGATGGTGTCAACAGCAGAAAAAACAACTTTGCAAGGTGAGGGATTGATTTCCGTTCCGCCAGCGTCCTTTCCAGGGGGCGTCCGATGAGCCGCTTTACTCACTTCCGTTCGCTCCAGGGTCTCCTCTGTGACGCTAAATCCCCT
>NZ_JBHERJ010000037.1:0-15406 GCF_043359455.1 Lysinibacillus sp. PWR01
CCACTCCAACCCACTGACTTTTTAGCAAAGATTTTCATATAAAGGGAAGGTGTTCACTACTCTTTATGAAGAGGTGTTGTCACGCATGACTTCTTCACACTGAAAATAAGAGCTTATCCCCTCTAAGAATACAGATAATGGGCGATTTGATTTCTATGCTACTATGAAAAAAAGTAAAGACACTTTGCAGAATGGTTGATTGGAGTGGAGCCAGCGTCACTCCAAGGGGATTTTGCGTCACAGAGGAGACCCTGGAGCGAACGGAAGTGAGTGAAGCGGCTCCTCAGACGCCCCCTGGAAAGGACGCTGGCGGAACGGAAATCAACCCCTCACCTTGCCAAGTTGCTTTTCCTGCCGTTGACATCATCTTTTTTCAACAACATGAAAGGTGTCTAATACTGTGACGTATTAGACACCTTTTTTATACATACGCACTAATAAACATACGAAGGCTTTCAAAGTGATCATCAATTAGCAGATATTTTTTATAGATTTCCATTAATTTTTCAAAAAGCTCGAACTGCTCAGTTACAAACAATACTCTTAAAATATTTAACATATGCAGAGAGGCACTTTGTGCTACAACATAGTATGGTGCATCTGGTTGACGATAATTGCGTCGCCACTCTTCCACAGACAAACCAATATGTTGGAGAGAGTTATTCACATGTAGTGCTATATCCTGTTGAACATACGCCTCAATCGCAATAAGCTGTTCGCTACTAAAGTTTTTTTGTACTAATGAGGTATTAATTTTTTTATTAGATGCTAGGACATGCTCCTTTAATAAAAGCAAGCCATCCTCATAACGTGCCATTTTTACATAATGCTCAAGTAGAATAGCATATAAATTTTCTAAATAATTTAGCTGATAATTTTTAATAATGGCAGGTGGTGTTGGTTTACGATTTGGTAATAGCTCTTTATACTCAAGTAATATTTCAATAGCGTAATTATTTATTCGTTCATCCTCTAATAAATATTCACCATAATGTATAACTTCTTCACTCTGCTGTTCTTTATTGGCTATATGAAATAAAATATAGGCAATTAATACTTTTTCCTTCTCTGATAGTGCATACATTGAGTAGCGCCATTCCGCTTCGAATGAGGTAATAAACGCTTTAACACTATTAAAATCACCTTCCGATAAGCAATAATGAGTAACAATTTGGTAAAGACGCAACTGTTTCTTTGCCAAACAGCTAGCATTATGCTTATCCACATGAGTTATACACTTATCCAGTATTGATTTATAGTTATTCACAAAGTTATCCACATGTTCACAATTTTCTCTCACAGATTGCTCGAAATGTCCCATTATTTCATAAAGAAATGTGAATTGCTCTAAAGGTCTGTGGATAAGAAGTGAATAAACTTTTTTTGTGAAAAGCCAATGCCAAAAAGATGCATGCTCTTTATACATCATATGCACTAAATATTCATCTTGAAATTTATATAAAATAATTGATTGTAGCTCATTAACTGGCATAGCTATTTGCATTCGTTTCCCAAAAACTAACCAAATTAATCGTTCTAGGTCTATTGTATGTTGTGCAAAAAGCTGCTCAAAAAAAGTATCTTTGCCTTTTTGTGTATAGAAAAAAGCACTAAGCCGCTCATTCACGAATTTTGAATCTAAACCATATTTGTCAAAATACATTTGCATTTCTGTTGATACATGGCCCCAATATTTACGTGCTGTGGAAAAGGCAATATTCTTAGCCGTTTCTTCGTCTACTAAAAATAGATTGGGTGAAAGCGAAGTACCAAGTATTTTTGGATCTTCTTGCAGATTGGACTCCGCCTCCAGCCATGTTGCTAGTATATTTTCAGCACCCTTTTCACTTCTTTGTTTATAAGCCATGAATAATTGCTCATCACAGTCCAACAGCATACAATTGGATCCTCCCATCAAATTCTACCAACAACGATCTTCCCCTATCATTCAAATACATGTTTTTTACACTCTTTCTTCAATATAACAAATCTTAACTAACATATGCTAAAGAAATTTTGGTATGCATAGCGAAAACGTTAACAAATAAAAAAACCATCTATTAAGTGAACACACTTCATAGATGGATAACTTCATTACCAAAACATCGGATATTTTCTTTTTTCTCGTAAATTATTTATCAACAACCCGAAAAACACAATGATGACTGCTCCAATTAACACCGGTGTTAGTAAGTAACTCCAACCGTAACCTCCTAAAATAATAATTATAGGATTGGCGCCCGCTGGCGGATGAATGACACCTAAAAAGGCCATAAAAAATATGGTTAATCCAACACCTAGACTAATCGACAATATATTGGAACCTAATAAGGAATACATAGCCAAGCCAATAAAGGCGGAAATAAAATGACCTCCGATTATATTTCGAGGCTGAGACAAAGGTGCATTCCAGACGACAAATACAAGTACGCAGCTACCACCTAATGAAGCCATTAGCCAAGGTGAATCAGTAAAATTGGTTAACCATAGCAACACAAAAATGCATATTAATCCACCCATTGCTCCAGTAAAGGCATCAGCGAAATTTGTTCGAGAAGGCGCATGGCCTCCTCCTCTCATTTTTAATATAAAGGGTTTAATGCTATTCTTTTTCTCTATCTTATTTTCCACACCTAGAATTTCTGTCATTGGACACCAACTTTTCTCTTCAATACTCATCTATTTAAATACGAACATGTAATCATTGTTAAACTTTAACTATTATATCAACACGACAATAGATTTCAATCCAAACTTCAAATTTCAGACAAACATTTACTTTTCCAACTTATAACTCATACAAAAAAGCAAACTTTTAAAAGTTTGCTTTTGCAAGAAATCATCTATTAGTCATATTGTCTTTTCACAGTCTTATATATTCTTACCTTTTTCAATATTGTTTTAGGTACTTGGAAAGTGGCTGTGACAACTCCTGGATGGCGTCCGATTTCAATGGAGCCTGTGATTGTTGCTCTATTTAAAACCTCTGGCTCGCTCATCTCAAATAGCTTCGCAGCTCGACTTATCGCGTTATCAGTCGCCTCATTTAACGTTTTACCAGAACCAACCACCGACACTGGAAATGCATCCTCTACCTGTTTAACACCGAATTCCTCTGCTAGCTCACGTGCACGACGTTTTTCTTCCTTTGTAAAGGGCTTTGCTGTATAAGGTAAATCTTCTACATTTGGTAGTAAAATTGGGCCTTCCAATGCTACTTTTTTCAAGACTTTCACTTGAAGCTGGACAATACCCGCTACATCGGTTGTATGGCCAGCAATCTCGCCATCCCCTTGCATGGCATGCATGTCTCCAATATATACACCACCGCCTGGTACCTTGACCGGACAAATTATAGTCGCTCCTTCTCGCACTCGGCTAATATCCATATGTCCATCGGTACGATGTAAATCCAATTCATCTTGGGTAAAGGCATATTCATGTGGTGCTCCAATTAAGAATGAACCAAAATCTCCAGCATTATGAGAATCTGGCATCGCTTTCGAAGGGGTTGTACCAAGCTGACCTAAAAATGGACGCATTCTTGCTATTACACCTACTAAGTCGCTGGGAGCTAATGCAACAACAGGATTTTGTACTGAATTTTCAGGTGTTCTCATGTAACTTCTGGCATCAAGTGCAATTCGTCGAGCACCCTCTCGTCCAACAGTCACACCCATATGCCCTTTATGATCTAGTGCCATCGTATAGCCATTTGTCATTTTAAAAGGTGCCGTTTCTGTATCACATGTCGAACATCGAATTGCATGTGGACCTATTCCTTTTACAACTGTGCTTGGGTGAAGTTTGCCACAGCCTGGACATTTTACAGAAACAAACGGATCGCCAATGAATCGATCTACAATTGCCTCATCATGACCAGACGAAGTTGCAAGCGATGTGACCTGAATCGATTTAATTTTTATAACAATAGCGTCACCCACCTCTGCCCCTTCTACAAACACAGGCTTCGTTACTTCATGTCCTCCACGAATAGTGGGTGTAAGCATGGGTCCCCAACATCCAGGTGTTGTATTGGCAATAATCGTTCCACCATCCTTAACCGGCCCTAACATCTTTTGTGATGGATCTAAAATACCATCAATAAACTCATTTACGAACAATGTCTCAGCGGCTTGTGGTTGCTGTATAAAATCATCACTTTCTACCTCTTCTTTTTCTAGCACATGCAATTCGTTTGTCATTTTTCATCACGCTCCTAGAATAATTTTTATGTATAACGTTATATGTTAAAAATGCTCTCCACACTTGCAGAGAGCTATTTTTATCAATTGTTCATATATAAATCAAAAATATGTGAGAAGTCTTCTTTTTTATACTTATCTTTATGATCGATCATCCAAGTATTCGCAAAGCGCGTAATTTCCTCGAATGACGCTGATGGAGAAATGTTGTCATTGCCAATTCGTCCAAGTGATGAAGAAGCAATGTTTAGACTTTTTTCTGCTACTTCTAACTTATAGGCATTGTTCTTTTGCTCATAGCTAATGGCATGTAGTGCTTTATATAAATCTTTAATGTCATCAATAAAGCGTTTATGAATGTCGATGGATAGTGGGGAATTGCCGATTGTAAACTTAATTTCGACATCAAGGTCGATTGTTCCTGCTGTTTCGAGAAAAACTTCTGTCACGGTATACATAGAATAGTCATAGCGTCGCAGTAATCGTTTCTTGCTCATAGCGCTTTCGCCATCCACATGAATAATGGCACGATTCGTAAAGCAATATTCATCTGCTTTCGTTTTAATTAAAAAATAAATTTTTTCGTCAATTTCATGTAGGATAAAATCATCTGCATCAGTTTTATCATAATCCTCTCGCGGTACAACCACCCCGATATCTGAAAGTCCAAGTGCATCTGCTGCTATTTTTTTAAACATCGTCATTCCTCCTAATTTGTCATACTCTTTTTACGCTTTACAATCTGTAAAGGTTTCACAATGTAGCGTTTTATATACAAAATGACTGCTTCTCTTTTAGAATAAAGGTATTTGCTGGTTAAGCTATACAACTCAACATTTCCTCTTTCCTATACATTTCATTTATAATGATTGTCAGTAAAGATTCTTCCAAATCGAAAGGTCGTGTGAACAAGTGCAAGAACCAACCATTTTAGTAGTGGATGATGAGGCTGATTTAGCCAATCTGCTAAAAGTAAGCTTACAAAAAGAGGGCTATAAACAAATTCATACAGCTGGCACCATCCACGATGCTTGGACAAGCTTTCAACAAACAACACCCGATATTGTACTTCTAGATGTCATGCTTCCAGATGGTGAGGGCTACGATTTATGTAGACGTATTCGTGAAGTATCACATGTTCCTGTGCTCTTTATGTCTGCTAAAAATGAAGAAATTGATAAAATTTTAGGGCTTGCCATTGGCGGAGATGATTATATTACAAAACCTTTTAGCCCTAAAGAAGTTGCTTATCGTGTGAAGGCTCAATTACGTAGAGCTGGCTATCAAACACAAGATACCGTAACGAACATTGTCGAAAAAGCGCTACAGATTGGACCATTTCAGTTGAATGCAGATGAAACAGAGGTCCATAAAGATGGCGTTTTATTGGAGTTAACAGCTAAGGAAATTGGTTTAATGGCGTGCTTTATGCACAATCCCAATCGAATCTTAAGTAAAGAAACATTGTTTGAACGTGTATGGGGAGAGGATTTCTTTGGTTCTGATAACACTGTTATGGTGCATATTCGCCGTTTACGTGAAAAAATTGAGCAGGATCCCTCTAACCCGCTATATATCACAACCGTAAAAGGACTTGGCTATAAATTTATCATTCCAAAAGAGGCACAAGAATGAAGTGGAAATTAACGGCTCGCTTTCTCCTTTCCGTGCTTTCTATAGTCATCATTGTTATTTTCGTCAATACAGCTATCTTCATGGGACTCCTTACTTATCGGTTAGCAACTGATTCTGAAGGCGCTTCTGCCACTAAAGAGGAAAACTTTGTGCGGGAATTTCAAAAATATATTGAAATAAAAAATGGAGCAACCTCCATCAATGCAGACGGACTTGAACAATTGCATCAAAGAAATGCTTGGATACAAATGCTTGATGAAAATGGTCAAGTTATTGATGCTCATTTTGCGCCAGATAAAGCACCATCGCACTATGCACCTATCGACTTAATTCAAGTATATAAATATAAAGAATTTGATTCTGATACTACGGTGTATATTGGCAGTAAGGATGCTTTTAGTTATTTAATTGGTATTAAAGGCAGTGGTGTTACAAGATTTGTTACGCATGTTTCTGGTACATCACTCTTACAGTTTATAGGGAAATTTGGATTGTTCATCGTGATTGCTGACTTATTAGTAGCTACATTGGTAGGATGGCTTTTTGGTCGTACATTAACGAAACCTCTATATGCGATGATAGAGCGCATTCATCATTTAAAGAATCATGATCATAAGTCTGTTAAAGCTCCTGGTGGTGTCTACAAGCCAGTTTTTGAAAACTTAAATGAAGTATCACGAGAATTGGCAGCCCATGAACAGGAGAGAAAGAGACTAGAGATTATGCGTGAAGAATGGATCAGTAATGTCTCCCACGATATGAAAACGCCACTAGCCTCTATTCGGGGTTATGCAGAACTATTAAATGATGCACAAATAACAAATATTGAGCAAATGGCGTACGCACAAATTATAGAAAAACAATCATTGCATATGCAAAATCTACTGGATGACTTAAATTTAACGATGCGTTTAAGACATCAACAGCTTCCACTTACACGAAAAGAAGTTAACATGGTGCCTTTCATTCGTGAGATAGTGATTGAAACATTAAATACACCACAATATGAACAGGCTAATCTTGCGTTCGAGGCAGTCACTGAGAATAGTCTGCATCAAATCGATGAACATTTTATGCGCAGAGCTATCATGAACTTTTTACACAATGCGCTCCTTCATAATGTTCCAGATGTATCTGTTCATGTGTCTGTTGATGAGAATACTATTACAATTTGTGATAATGGCAAAGGGATAGCCCCAGAGGATCTTGAACATATTTTTGAGCGCTATTACCGAGGTACAAATACGGACAAAACAGCTGGTACTGGTTTAGGTACAGCAATTGCTAGAGATATCATCGAGGCCCATGGAGGAACAGTGACCATCACCTCAGAAAAAGGAAAAGGTACAAGCGTTATTATTTATTTACAAAAGGAATTTCCAAGTCCAAACCAAGAAATTTAGGATTCTCTTAAAAACAGGAAATTTTAATACACTTTTGCCACTGGTGCTTCGTTATACTTTGCTTTTGTGTAGAAAAGGAGGAGTCTCAAATTTATGAGACTCCCCCTTTGTGCTATTTCATTTGATTCTGTACTTTTTTAGGTAATTCATGGAATTTTACTTCATCAAATGAAGTGACTTCCGTTTCCTTTTTCACGTAAAGCTTTAAATAAGCATCCTGGCGTAAATTTTTGTGAGCTGAAAACTTTAATGTTTTCTCTTCCCCATTTTTATCGTAAGTAGGTAGCTCATACCAATACATTTTAAAGATTTCACCACTATCTGTCTTATACTCCTCTACCTCACCATCAGCTGTAATATGGACATAGTATGTGTCTTTATTTAATCGGTTAAAGTCTACAGTCATCAATACAACCAATCCTGCTACGAATAAGATGAACAACGCACCTATTCCGAAAAATACTTTTTTCATATTAATTCCCCTGTCTCACTATTTTATAGAACGAACGCACGGTAAAGACATAATAAATAAAGTAAATAGCTGAATATGCAATCATCCACAGAATGACTGGCTTTGTAATATTCATGCCAAATAGCTGTGAAAATGCTAGTAATGCAAACGCACTATGCACAATACCTACAATAAGTGGAGCACTAAAAATGACAGCCACCTGTCCTGCTACTGTCTTTAATATTTGCTTACTATTTACACCAATTTTATTTAAAATAGCATATTTCGCCTGATCTTCTTCAGCTTCCGTTAAAATTTTGAAATAGATGATACTACCCGTTGCCGCTAGGAAAACCAATCCCAGAAAGCTTCCTACAAACAATAGGGCACCAACTGTTGCTAAACTATCCTCATAGCTTTGCGGTACACTCGAGAAGGATTCTTGCTGTTCAAAAGACAATTGCTTGTAAATGTCTTTTGACACATCCTGCTGTTTCAAATCATTGTCCAATCCAACGACCTGCATGATCATCTCATCGGCATCTGTAGCCTTAAATTCCTGATCATTCACAACGAGTACTGTTCCCGCTGCTATAAAGTTTAGGACGCTATCCATGTACATTTTATCTACATGGAAGGAATCTCCGTTTTGTAGTTTAAAATCTTCACCTGTAAAATCATGTGAAAATCGTTCATCGAAGGCTGCATCAAGTAAAACCGTAGAGCCATCTGCAATGTGTAGCTCTCTATCCTTGCCTTGTAATTTCGCTAATCGATTATAATCCGATTCCTTCAGTAATGTATATTCGAAAAACGACAATTCATTATCAACACGTAGATTTTTCACAGCCAGTGCTTCATTATATAAGACATCTTCTTGAGAAAATTCTACTGTCTCGCCTTTCCACATAAATGTATTTGGCAGCATCTGACGCACACTTGCTTCTGCATTGTAATACATGCCAAAGACACCACCGCCAGCAGTAATCGTTGTGGCACTTAAAATTGCAATGATCGACAACGATTTTGCATTGGCTCTGATACGATACAATAATTGAGAAACACCAATTAAGTTTAAGCCCTTCCAAGACCATGATGTTGCTCTTTTTAATGCCGTTAACACAAAGACGCTCACACTATGGAATAGAAGGTATGTCCCTGCAATCGTTACGCCTATAACCATTAATGGCGTCCCTAACACCGTAAAGAATCGCCATATTTCACTCGTAAACATATCAGAGGCAGCTGTATAATAACCAAATGCAATAAGTACAGTACCAAGTAAAGCGGCTACTAATGATGCACGTGGAATTTGCTCCCCCTGTTTGTCTGCATGGAATAAATCAATTAGCTTAAATTGATAAATCACACGATATCCCTGTAAGGACGTAAATAAAAACAGTAGAGTAAAAATGCCCGTTGTATTAATTAGTGCCTCCATTGAAAATGTCAGGCTACCAACCACTTCATAGCCCATTAAGCGTACTAAAATCATTAACAGCCCTTGAGACATAAAGAATCCTAGAACAATACCAAGTACTAGAGAAACAAGCCCTATCACTAAATTCTCAAAAAAGAGCATTAAGCCGATTTTTTGCTTACGCACACCTAGTAAAGAGTAAAGGGCCACTTCTTTTTTCCGCTTCTTCATAAAAAACGAATTGGAATAGGCCATAAAGATAACAATGAAGAACAGAAGTACTACGGACGAGGCACTCATCAATCCTTTAATTTGTTGTGACGATTGCTTTAAGGCTGAAAGATCATCATTGTATTTGAGCGTCACAAACGTAAAGTAAATAACGATACTAAATACCATCGAGGCAATATATAAAAAGTAATTCGACATATTGCGTTGAATATTTTTCCGCGCTAAGCTAAATAACGTCATTTACTCCACCCCCGATGCTAGACAGCACCTGTAAGATCTCTTGGAAAAATTGCTTCCTTGTTAGAGTCCCACGTTGAATTTCCTTAGAAAGCTGTCCATCCTGAATAAATAATATGCGCTGGCAGAAGCTAGCTGCAAAGGCATCATGGGTTACCATCATAATCGTTGCGGCTTGAGATTGGTTCAAATCACTTAAGCTTTCTAGTAAATCTGTTGCGGATTTTGAATCAAGCGCACCTGTAGGCTCATCGGCAAAGATTAGTTTCGGCTCTGTCACTAATGCTCGTGAGGAGGCAGTACGTTGCTTTTGCCCACCTGATATTTGATAAGGATATTTATCTAGCAAATCACTTATACCAAACAGTGCAGCAATACGATCAACCCTTGCATTAATAGCCCTTGTCGGCATTTTTGCAATCGCTAGTGGTAAAACAATATTTTCTCGCACTGTTAAAGAATCAAGCAAGTTATAGTCTTGGAAAATAAACCCTAAATTATCACGACGAAAATCCGCTAATTCAGCATCCTTCATACGTGCTAAATGAGTATCCTCAATAATTATTTCACCAGTCGTTGGTGTATCAATCGTTGCTAATACATTTAGAAGCGTAGATTTCCCAGCCCCAGAAGGACCCATTACACCAACAAACTCTCCTTTTTCAACTTCAAATGATATATTCGATAGCGCTGTAAAAGTATTTGCGCCTTTGCCGTAAGTTTTTCCAACGTTTTGTACCTTTAATAATGGCGTCATATACGCTCACCTCTTCTTTCTGACTTTAGTATACGACCTCAAACTTACAACAAATTTGTCGCAAGCTTACAGCAACCTTAAATCATCTGCTTTTTGAAATTTGTAGACAAAAAAAGATTCATACACAAACTGTGCATGAACCTTTTCTAATCTATTGTGCTAATACTTTTTGAATATCTTCCTCAAAGCTACTTGGCTTATCTGCTGATGCATACCGTCCAACAACCTCTCCATTACGATTTACAAGGAATTTTGTAAAGTTCCATTTAACACTATTACCTAAAAATCCTTTGGAGTGAGAAGTAAGATAATCGAAAATAGGATGTGCTTCTTTACCATTTACCTTAACTATCTCATGCATTGGGAACGTCACACCATATGTCAGTCGACATTGGGAGGCCGCTTCTTCAGCTGTCGCTAGCTCTTGTTTAAATTGATTTGACGGAAAACCAAGTACAACCAGACCTTGCTCCTGATATTTTTCATAGAGACCTTCTAATTCTTCAAATTGTGGTGTAAAGCCACATTTGGAAGCTGTATTAACAATTAGCAAAGGCTTTCCTTTATAACGTTCGAGGCTATAGATAGTACCATCTTCTAAAGTTACGTTAATATCATAAATGCTCATCTCTCTCTACCTCCTATTATAAACGTCCATTCATTCTTGCCACCTGCTGCAAAGGATCCCAAACACCGTTAAATGGTGGTGCATAGGCTAAATCTAAATCTAGCAAATCAGGTAGTGTCATTTTACTATATAATGCCGTAGCAAACACATCGATACGCTTATCGACTCCCGCAGGTCCCACGATTTGCGCACCCAGTAACAATTGATCACGTTTGCGAACGACCACTTTAATAAACATACGTTGTGCACCTGGATAATAGCCAGCTATATGGCGTGCAGATAATTTAAATGCCTCATAGTCAAAGCCCAGCTCTTTAGCATTGCGCTCATTAATGCCTGTTGTAGCTATGGTTAGATTGAAAAATTTTAAAATAGAAGTGCCCACAATTCCTCTAAACGGCGCAAATTTGCCTGACATATTGAGACCAGCTAAACGACCTTGCTTATTGGCTGTTGTTCCTAAAGGTATATAATCTAAACGTTCCTTTACAATATTAAAATGGGTTGCACAATCTCCTGCTGCATAAATATTTTCAATAGAAGTCTCTAAATGGCGATTTACAATGATTGCTCCATTTTTTGCAAGTGCAATCCCAGTATCCTTTAAAAACTGCGTATTTGGTTGAATGCCTGAAGCGACAATCACTAAATCTGTCTCCAAAATACCGTTGTCTGTAACAACGCGTTCAACCCGTTTATTTCCTTCAAATGCTTCAACACTGGTATTTAATAACAACTCTACATCGTTCTTTTTTGCTTCCTCATGAACATGCTGAGCAAGCTCTTCATCTAAAATTCTTGCTACATGGCTCCCTCGTTGAACCAGTCTTACCTTTTTCCCGCAGGCATGTAGCGTTTCAGCCATTTCTAATCCAATATAGCCACCACCTATGATGGTTACCTGTTCAATATCTGGTGTTAAATCAGCCAGTAAATCTTCCAGTTGAGGAATTGTTTTCACGGTATGGATACCTTCTAGCTCAATCCCTTTTTTCACAGGCATGACTGGACTAGCACCCGTTGCAATAAGAAGTTTATCGTAGGTAATCTCAAAGATTTCGCCACTTGCTTGTGTACCTGTAATAATCTTCTTCTCTATATCTACATGCTCTACCTCATAGCCAACTCTTGCATCAATGCCATATTTATCTCGAAAAGTCTCGACATCTCTTGCAATTAAACGTTTGGTTGATGAAATACGACCATCTACAACATATGGCAATCCACATTGCCCATATGAATAAATAAAACCACGTTCTAAAGAAGTTATTTCTGCTCCTGGAACATTCCGATAGATTTCCATTGCTGCAGACATACCTGCAGCATCTCCCCCAATGATGACGTATTTCATTCTACAAGCCCCCTTATTTTTTCCTTGTTGCCATTAAATCTGCATATTGATCGATATACAAACGTCGCTTTCCACCACTTACGATGACCCGTATCACATGAATAGCTATTATCATTGTAAGTGCAAAACCTGCTATAGCGGCAAGTAGAGAAATGACAATTTGCAGAACATAAAATGGTGAATCCATATCTAATTGAATGTCACCTAGCGTTGTAATGACCTCTGATAAACACAAGGTAGCAATAATAGCAATACAGCGACGCCACGATTGCCTTACAATACTTTTGCCATTCTTGTTGACCATTGTAAAACGCATCACTTTCATACCGAGCGTTGCACCTTTCATCATACTCGGCATCAAACCAAAGAGTATCATGTACAGAGCCATTTCCACTAAGAATTCAAAAGTACCGCTATACCCTGTCAGAACACCAATCATCATCCAAATCAGTTGGGCGATAATTAAGTCAATGACCAATGCCAGCAAAATAGAAATCGGCTTAACAATATCATTTTTTTCCATTTCAGCAGCTTTAGCCTCAACCTCTTCATGCGAAGGGAATAATGCCCAAACAATTGGTGCTAGAAAGAAACCTAATAGTGCACCTACACTGTTTAGTAATAAGTCATCTACATCAAAGATTCGGTATGCACAATTAAAGATGCCATAAATGCCTGTTCTTTGTGTGACCTCATAAAACAATGTTAGCAAAAAGCTAATTAAAAATGCACGTTTCCAGTACCTTCTTTCTTTAAGAAAATAGCGCAAGTAAACGCCGAATGGCATCAGTAGTAAGAAATTAAAGAAGGCTTGAAAAAATGCCTGCTGTTTTGTGATAGCAAGCCATGTAGATGGATTTGTGACAACAACCCCACTGTCCTTTAATACATCATCAACAAATTGAAAAAGTCTCAAATTAGTATGAACGGTATCCGGGGATTGAAGTGAGCAAGTATCTCTTGTAGATGGAAAAGGTAATAATACTAAACAAAGCGCAGATAAAAAGTAAAAAATAAATGAGAACATGATAATGGTTTTGGACATCGATAAGTATCCATACTTGCGATACGTATAAATTAGCCATGGAATAAACAGTACAAAGGATAAAATAATGGTTATGAAAAACGCTATAAAAATGGATTGCGAGTACGTTGACATAGAAACACCTCTCTCTTTAAATTGCCCTATTTTCTAAACACTAAAACTAAGTTTAGTTCTTCAATACTACATGTATATTTCATCAAGCTTACATAAACCTTAATTCAATAAAAAAACAGGTAAAGAATATATATACTCTCTACCTGTTACTTATTATGCTTTCGCTATTTCTTCTTTACAGAATGCCAAAATTTCTTCTAGTTCAACATCCTCTAGTGCAAAGTCTAAATATTCACCCTCAGCCTTTTCTATGATGAAGTAATTTAAAATAAATGGCTCTTCTCCCTTTTCGCCAATAAGAACACGAATTTCAATGCCGGCTTCGTGGTAAAGCTCATCCTCTTCATCTATTTCTACATCCAAAATAAATTCATAACGCTTACCTTCTATAATATTTGTTGGGTCTAAAATTTCTTCCATTGAGAATTGTGTAATTTCCATTATGTTAGCTCCTTTTTTCTTTAGCTGTTCTTTTCTATATTAAATCAATTTCAGCATGGGTCAACTAGAAAAGCCGTATACACCTGTAAGTAATTATGCCACAATTAAATGGAATTAAATTAGAGTTTAATTTCCCTACATAAAGGAGGCTTTTTCATGAAAGAGCTATTATATTACCAAGACGTTATGTTGCAAGAGTTTGATGCAACTATTATTAGTAAAGGGACTGATGAATCTGGCCGTCATTATGTTGTACTATCGAATACCGCCTTCTATCCAACTGGTGGAGGTCAGCCTCACGATACCGGTACATTGAATGCGATGGAAGTCATAGATGTTGAAAAGGTGGATGATGAAATTCGTCACTATATTCAAGGTGATCCATCGACTTTAGATGGTATCATACATGGCAAGTTAAATTGGCCAAGACGATTTGATCATATGCAGCAACATGCTGGGCAGCATATTTTAACAGCTGCTTTTGTAGAGCTTTTTAATGCGCAGACTGTAAGCTTTCATCTAGGCAGTGAGCAAGTCACAATTGATATTGCAGTTGATACGCTGTCTGAACAACAGCTTGCAGCGGCAGAAGCAAGAGCCAATGACATCATTTTAGAAAACCGTCCCATTCAAACAACCTGGGTTACAGAACATGAGCTTGGCAACTATAATCTTCGTAAAGAAGTTGCAGTGACGGGAGACATTCGACTTGTGATTATCCCTCATTTTGATTACAACGGTTGTGGTGGCACTCACCCCACATCTACTGGACAAGTTAGTGCCATAAAAATATTAGGTATCGAAAAAATGAAGGGTAATGTGCGCGTTTCTTTTGTTTGTGGTCAACGTGTTTTAACTGAGCTTGGCATGCGAAAAAAAGTATTAGGGGACGTTGCTCGACAATTAAGTGTCCCTGAGGTCGAAGCTGCTACAGCACTCACAAAAGTTCTCTCTGCTCAAAAAACCACAGAAAAAGCACTTGCTGCTGCAAAAGAGGAGTTACTCACTTATGAAGCAAAGGCACTTGTTAATAGCGAAGGCGTAGTAACTGCTGCTTTTAATCAACGAACAATGCAGGAGCTACAAAAAATAGCCCGCATTATTGTCACGGAACAGAAAGATGTAATAACTCTTCTTGTATCTGAAAATGAAGGCAAGCTACAATTCGTTGCAGCAAGAGGTACGAATGTTTCAAAAAGCATGAAGGATATTGCCCAAAAGGCACTGCCTCTTATTAATGGTAAGGGTGGCGGAAGCGATCAAATGGTACAAGGCGGTGGCGATTGCACCATTTCTAAAGAAGCGTTACTAGCAGCTATGCAAGACGCTTAATTGCATCATAAAAGAGGAGCTGTCATTAATAGACAGCTCCTCCCATGTTGTTGAAAAAAGATCATGTCACTAGCAGAAAAAGACCTTTTGGCAAGGCGAGGGGTTGATTTCCGTTCCGCCAGCGTCCTTTCCAGGGGGCGTCCGATGAGCCGCTTC
>NZ_JBHERJ010000038.1:0-65049 GCF_043359455.1 Lysinibacillus sp. PWR01
CCGAAGCTAGCTACTTAAAACTTTATTGATTACGTTTTGCTTGTTCAGTTTTCAAGGTTCATTGTTTAAGTCGTTTTTCAGCGACTCCTTTATATTAACATCTCATTCAAAACATGTCAACAACTTTTTTAAAAAGTTTTTTGTGTTTCTTTCTGAGTTGTTCGTTATGTCTTAGCGACAATTAATATAATACAATACTAAAATACCATCCGTCAACTACTTTTCTAAAAAAAATATCGAGGTATTTTTAAATACCTCGATTACAAGCATACTACAGTCATTACCCCATTTCTAGAGCATCTTTATTTACCTTGTAATGACGGTGAAATATTCTATCATTTTTCGCAGCAATTGGTTCTATTTGAATATAGCCTTTATCCACTAAATACTCAACAAACACTTCTAGATCTACTGAGTAATTTACGAGCTCATGATGGTCATGCAGTTCTTGAATGGTCCACATTTCTTTTGTTTGCATAACTTCTAATATATGCTGTGCTCCATCTCGTGTACGAGAGTGAATTAAAAACTCACTTGCTAAAAACAACAATTCTAAGCGCTTTTCTATTGGTTCATTACTTGTCACTAGCTCTTCATACAGCTTATAGATAGCCGGCTCAATTTTTTTCACTTGTGCCCAAACAGTTACTTCAGGATACAGGCCACTATCGATAATAGATAAACGGCCTAGATGATGTAGAGAATCAACAACGTGATTATAAGCATCTAAGTAACTTCCTTTATCGAAGTATTCTTTCCCTTCCAAATAGCGCCGAATTAACTTTGAAAATTGAATACCTGTTTTAATTTTACGGCCGCTATACGGAAATTCCTGCAATTCTATTTTTAATTTATGCAGAAACTCATTCCGATCAAATAGTACTCTACCGAAGAATATCCAATCGACGACCTTCCTATTTGAACCGATGAGTAACCATTTGCGAATTAATTTCTCCGTAACAGTATGTAGAGCGATTTTATTTCCTTCATATAAGTAATGTTTTGAAAAGACTGGTTGCTCTGCTTCTTTTACGATAATGAGTAAAACTGTATCAAATGTATCTGTAACGTTACTTTGTTCTTCACGCTTTTCCACTAAAATTACGCCTAATGTATTCGACTGACTCGCACGTTCTTGATATATTGGACGCAGTACTTGCTCCATGTTCAGCCCCCCTTTATTCATATAGGTTCTTTTGTTCCGTTAAAAATTCGACATACTCTAAAAGTATTCCTTCTTTCATTCAGTTCAAAGCTAAAATACTTTGCCCTTATATGTTATAGTAGATTTTAGATTGGGAGGCAAGATGAAATATGAAACCTTATAAAAGTAAAATTAATAAAATACGTTCATTCGCATTAGCACTAATCTTTTTTGGTTTTATTGTCATGTACGGAGGCATTTTCTTTAAAAATAGCCCGATATTAGTTTTAATTTTCATGTCTTTAGGTGTTCTTTGTATTATCGGTAGTACAGTTGTATATGCTTGGATCGGATTACTATCAACAAGAGCTGTTCAAGTTGAGTGTCCTAATTGCCATAAACATACAAAGGTTTTAGGCCGAGTAGATATGTGCATGTACTGCAATGAGCCATTAACACTTGATCCTACTCTAGAAGGTAAAGAGTTTGATCAATCCTATAATAGTAAAACAAAAAAATCCTAGCCCTTTTTTAAGAGCTAGGATTTTTATTGTACTTTTGCAGTAGCTGCTTTACATGATGGACAAGTGCCGTATATCTCTAAACGATGCGAATGCACATCAAAGCCTGTTACCTGTGATGCAAAATGCTCTATTTCGTCGAGTCCAGGATAATGGAAATCGACGATCTTACCACAGCATTCACAAATCATATGGTAATGATCGTTTGTCACGAAATCAAAGCGACTTGAAGCATCCCCGTAAGTTAGCTCTTTCACAAGACCTACTTCACGAAATACACGCAGGTTGTTATAAACAGTCGCTACACTCATATTAGGGAACTTGCCCTCAAGTGCTTTATAAATTTCATCGGCAGTAGGATGTGCCATTGATTGAATTAGATATTCCAAAATAGCATGACGCTGAGGAGTAATACGTACACCAGTTGTTTTCAACGTGTCCAGTGCATCTTGTAAATGCGTTGCAGACATCGTCATGCACCTCTTCCATAAGTATTATTAATTTATAATTGTTATAAATAGTGTATCCAATTCGTACTACTTCGTCAACAATCACACATTGCTTATTCTCAATAAATCAATGGTTATTCCTTAATATCCTCTTGATAAATCCATAACATTTTCTAAATCAGTGTCACCCTTTAGCCATTTTATTAGGCTTGGCTTGAAAATTTCTAAGCTGCGCTCAACATAACGAGAAGAATGACTTGATACATGAGGTGATACTATGACATTTGGTAATGTCCATAATGGATTGTCAGATGACAGAGGTTCCTCTTCAAATACATCTAAAACTGCGTGTCCTATTTGCTTTGTTTCAATCGCTTGAATGAGCACCTTTTCATCAACTAAATTACCTCGACCAAAATTCATGAAAATCGCACTATTTTTCATTGCGGCAAAATGCGCTTCTTTTAATAAATGGGTCGTTTCTTTTGTTTTTGGTAGCACAGAAATAACAATATCCGCATTAGGTAGCGCTTCTTTTAAATGGGCAAAGCTAATCATCGTATCCATATAAGCCGCTTCTTTTCCCGAGCGGTTACAGCCAATCGTCTTCACGCCAAAAGCTTGCAATAAACGCCCAACTTCCGAACCAATGGCACCTGGTCCCAAAATAAGTGCCGTACTATCTCGTAATTCCGTTTGCTGCGCTTTTTTCGACCATTCACCTTTCTTTTGCTGCTCATACACCCAAGGCAAAGCTCGTTTAATCGCTAAAATATGGGCGAGCATCGACTCAGCCATAGGTGTTTTATGAATGCCACGAACATTTGAGACTAGAATCCCACGTTCGATAATAGCCTGAGCTGGCATTTTTTCTATACCCGCCGATGCAACGAAAATCCATTTTAACTTGGTCGCATATTGAATACTTTCTTCTGTTAAATCTTCACCATATGTAACTAATACATCCGCTTGTTGAAGCTCTTCATTTGATAAGCCCTTTTCGAAGATAAATTCAACCTGTGGAAATTCTGCTAATAATGGCTCTCTTAAATCTGGTCTAGGTTCAAATGTAAAATAGATTCTCATTGTGCTGCCTCCTGTTCTGCTAAATATGTGTAAACTTCTTCAATATGATTTTTTACTCGAACTTTACGCCAAGCTTTTACAAGCTTACCCTCCGTATCAATTAAAAACGTTGAACGCTCTATGCCCATATATTCACGTCCATACATTTTCTTTAAAACCCATACATCATATGCTTCAGCAATTGCATGATCCTCATCAACTAATAATGAAAATGGTAAACCATGCTTATCAATAAATTTTGTATGTTTGTTTGCATTATCTGGGCTAACACCAAGAACAACAGCATTTAAATGACTGAAGTCCTCAAATTTATCGCGAAAATCACATGCCTCTGTCGTGCAGCCTGGTGTCATATCCTTTGGATAAAAGTATAAAATAACATTCTTTCCTTTAAAATCAGCTAAATGCACCATCTCGCCCTTTTCATTCATTAGAGAAAAATCCGGCGCCTTTTGTCCTTCTAGTAAAGTCATACAATCTCCTCCTCTGTAGGTTCTATTTTACTCTAAGTAACAAATCAAGTCATATCTCTTAATTTCTTTGGATTTCTTACAGCGATAGGTCTACAATAGATTACGTATAAAAAGTTAGGAGGCAATTCTATGAATCATGCAAAATCTGAAGCAATACATGCAGAGGCATTACAGCATATTGTTGGTGGTGTAAACAGCCCTTCTCGTTCATATAAAGCAGTAGGTGGCGGTTCTCCTGTAGCTATGGCTCGAGGAAAAGGCGCTTATTTTTGGGATGTAGACGGCAATCGTTATATCGACTATCTAGCAGCATATGGACCAATTGTTACTGGTCATGGCCATCCTCATATTGCAAAGGCCATAACGCATGCAGCTGAAAATGGTACATTATTTGGGACGCCGACTGAATATGAAGTTACTTTCGCAAAAATGTTAAAGGAAGCCATTCCTTCAATGGATAAAGTGCGTTTTAACAACTCTGGTACAGAGGCTGTTATGACAACGATTCGTGTGGCACGTGCCTATACAGGGCGTACAAAAATCATGAAATTTGCTGGTTGCTACCACGGTCACTTCGATTTAGTATTAGTAGCTGCAGGATCAGGTCCAGCAACATTAGGAACACCAGACTCAGCAGGTGTGACAACTTCGACTGCTGAAGAAGTTATTACTGTACCTTTTAATAATCCTGAAGCCTTTACAGAAGCCATGAATAAATGGGGCGAAGAGATTGCAGCTATTTTAATCGAGCCAATTGTAGGAAACTTTGGTATTGTTGAACCGCATCCTGGCTTCCTTGAATTAGTACACGCTACTGCAAAAGAAAAAGGGGCCTTAACGATTTACGATGAAGTCATCACGGCCTTCCGCTTCCACTATGGTGGCGCTCAAAATTTACTTGGCCTCACACCTGATTTAACTGCACTTGGTAAAGTTATTGGTGGTGGTTTACCAATCGGTGCATATGGCGGACGTAAAGAGATTATGGATACTGTTGCCCCACTCGGTCCAGCCTACCAAGCAGGTACGATGGCTGGAAATCCCGCATCTATGCAAGCGGGTATTGCCTGCCTAGAAGTGCTACAAACACCAGGCATTTACGAGGAAATGGATAGACTGGGTGGAATTTTAGAAGAAGGCATTTTAGCTGCTGCTAAAAAACATGACGTAACCATCACGTTAAATCGTCTCAAAGGGGCGCTGACTATTTACTTTACAGACGTGAAAGTAGAAAACTATGAGCAAGCTGAAAACTCTGACGGTGAAATATTCGGACGCTTCTTTAAACTTATGCTTGAACAAGGCATTAATCTAGCTCCTTCTAAATATGAAGCATGGTTCTTAACAACTGAGCATACAGAAGCAGACATTCAGGAAACAATTAAAGCAGTAGATACTGCGTTTTCACAATTGTAATCATGACAATAAAAAGGCGACTTGCTAGTAGAAGTCGCCTTTTTATTATTCATCCGTGCAAATCTATGTATTTTATGAGCACTTCCTTCTATAATGTAAAGAAGCTAAAAAATATTAGACAGAAAGGACATCTTTATGAAATTAGGTGCCCGTGTATTTAAAACTGGTGTAGCTATCGTATTTGCATTATTTATAGCAGAGTTGTTAAAACTGCCTTCACCTGTTTTTGCTGGAATTGCAGCCATTTTTGCTATTCAGCCTTCTATTTATCGTTCTTATCAAACCATTGTAGAGCAAGTACAAGCGAATATTATAGGTGCGACAATTGCCGTCATTTTCGGCTTACTTTTTGGTCATCATGTTGTTGCCATTGGTATAGCCGTCATAATAGCTATTGGTTTAATGTTGAAGTTTAAACTTGAAAAATCACTTTCGCTAGCGTTGGTATCAGTCGTAGCTATTATGGAATTTCAAGGGGATGACTTTTTAACGTTTGGTTTGATACGCTTTGTTACGATATTAGTTGGGGTATTAGCAGCATTTGTTGTTAACCTTGTGTTCTTACCACCAAAATATGAGATAAAACTATTTCGCAAAATTTATATTTTACAAGATGATATTATTCGTTGGACACGACTGGCTGTACGTCAAGCTTCTGAGCATACATCCACAAAGACAGCATTAAGTAAGTTTAAGAACCGTATGTTACGAGTGGATACGCTGTATGATTTATATAAGGAAGAGCGTAATTACTTTAAAAATAAAAAATATGTGAAAGCACGCAAACTAGTAGTCTATCGACAAATGATTTTAACTTCCAAGAAAAGCTTGGAATTGCTACAGCGTTTGCATAATCACGAAAACGAATTAGCTCAGCTCCCTACACAATTTCACTTAATGATTCAGGAGAGACTGGATTCCTTGCTAACGTACCACGAACAATTGCTGTTAAAATATACAGGGAAATTAAAACCTGAGCATTCCGAGTGGAGTAAAAGCATCGACTATGTCCAACGTAATGAATTAATGGAAATTTTCATTAAACAAGTCAACTTTGCTCGTGAAGAGGGCGATACGGAGTTTTCTAGCTATCACCTACTCTATATTTTATCGCGTATTTTAGATTATGAGGAAAACCTAGAACATCTAGATACACTCATCGTGTCCTACCAAAGCTATCATGGACATGAAATCAATGTAGAATTTGAAGAAGAATTCATTTAGCTAGCATTTTATGGCAACAGATTACCTTGATTCAGGGGGGCTTTTGAACACCCATTGAATGAAGATCACTCTGTTGCTTTTTCTATACAAAAAAACCTCCAAGTAGTGATCTACTTAGAGGAATAGAAGCTAATGACGCAATGTTAACAGTTGTTGCTCAGCTTGCTGGCGTTTGACCGTTTGCTCATCACGTAATTGCTGATAATTGGCAATACCTGAAACAATAGTATCCCACATTTCTTCAAGAGTCTGCGTTGTGCTTGATTGTTGAGCCATGGCAGTACTTAGTTGCACTGCTTCATTGCTGGCTCCTCCAAATTGCTTCATACGGTTTTCAAACGCTGATGCAGATTGACTTTGTAATTGTTGACGCCTGTCATTCACTGCATTTATTAACCCCATTTTAAAAACAGGGATGGTCTTAACAAAAGCACCATTAATCTGTTCAATCAATTCACGATTGCCATTTCGTAGCATCTCGATTTGAGGGGCTGTTATAATCGCCACCATACGCGATTTATCTAACTCATCTATTTTTTGCTGGAGGAACTCTGCAATTGCTTGCAAACGATTTAGCTCCATTTTCGCCAGCTGATTACCTGCGTCGCTCTGTTTTTCATACATCGGAATCAATGTTGTTTGGACCTCATGTAGTTTCATATCAGTTGCTACGATATACTTTTCTAGTTCAAGGTAGTACATTAGGTCTTCTTGATATAAGCGTGCAAGTACTCGATTATCCTTTGCTAATTCCTCTTCCATCAGCACAAATTGATAATGGATTTTCTCAATATCTCTACCCAGTCCATTGTATTTCGTAAATAGATCGCCATCATTTTTAGTCTTACGTGCAAATAGCTTTTTAAAAAAGCCCTTTTGTTCAGCAAAATCTTGTTTGTCGAATGTCTGCATAAGTGCTTCAAGCTGCTTAAATAATTCATTTGATTCGAAAGTTGTTGACTGGGTGATGATAGCTAAAATTTGATCGGCAAATGTAGCTAATTTTGTTGCTGGCTCTTTTCCCAATGCCAATAGATCTACCTGATTTTTTATATTGATTTGATTGGCAATTTGCTGTACCTCTGCATGGTCCCGTAGCTGTTCTTTGACGGCTTCTGCTGTTTCCAGTGTCAGCTGCTCCAGCGTCAACGAGTTATTTGACATTCGTGTCGCCTCCTTCCTATCATCAGAAAAAACGATTAAAGAGTTTTTTTATGATTTTGTCGGGTGCTTTTTTTTGCTGCTTTGGTTCTTCATAGTGCAAGTCAAATAGCATATGTTCTAATCGGTGTACATCATAACTATCCTCTTGCAAATGCTTTTCTAAATCTAGTTGACCTGTCGGATTGTAAAAAACAATATCCATACCAAATCGATTTAAAAAGGCCAATAACGCCATATCCTCACGTGATAATGCTGGTTGTTGAGGTGCTTGGTATAATACCAGCTTCGGTACCTCTTGGGAATAATCAAAGCTTTGTAGTAATCGTAGAATCTCCTGTGGAATCATCGTCATTTGTTTAAATAAAAATAACTGTAAATCATATAAGGTCTCATTTGGTTGTTGTTTCAGCATGGGCTGCTCACAGGAATTTTTTATCGTGTGGGCAATCGCACGCTGTAGCTCCAATGTTAACTCACCATATTGCCACCAATCACTTTGCATAATACGCTCTACTGACAGCTCTCCATTCACTAGGCAATGCTTATAGTGAAAGTGGAAATTGGCTCTGCTCGTTGCTGCATAAGGGAATTTCTGGACAAAAACAGTTTGCGGATTTGCTAATAACTGATGCATATAATGCCAGTATTCTTCACGTTGGCTCGAAACCCCACTAATTTTTGCAAATATGACTGGAATGGCAATCTCATCCCCAACCACTTCAAACTGTGGTCGAACCAAAGCTTTCTCTTTTGCATAAATAAAAATATCATCATATGTCATCCGTAATGTTAAGGAACGCGGCATAAAATCTTTAAACTGCCAAGGCTTATAAACACCTGATTGCTGATCATGCATTAATTGTTCAAAATGCTGACTAGAACGATATCCGACCGTTGCCTGCCGGTCACGCAACTTATCAGGGAATGGCTGTAAAGTTGTTTGATTGGTATATGCATAAGTGATGGAGAATGTATCATTAGGATCTATCTCTGCCAATTCATCTATTTTAGCTGGATGAAAAATCAATACATCACAGCCAAGCTCCATTAATAGTAATAAAAAATAGCGCTGACTAAGAGTTGCTTCCCCGTACCAAACAACTTTAGGAAAATCATCTGTTGGTTTCATGGATTTTGTCCATAGAATCCAATGGTTTTTTAGCCATTTCACCATATCAATTAAAAAACGGCGAAAGTCATTTGCTAGTAAACCTAACGATTGCTGTTTTTGAAAGAGCTCTACTACTTTAATGGTTGCTAACTGTAAATGGCGATTCATTACACTGTCATCATGCTTAGGAATTAATTGATAGCCATACATCATTGCCACTAAACGATTAATAGATAGTCCTTGTGGTGTTTGTTGATGCTGCGAAAGGATCGTTTGTATTGCTTGAAAGTCTTTTGGTTCAATATGTTTATTTAATTCCTCACTTAAAATATGGATGTTAGCGTTTTGTGACAATGTAAATAATGAATTGAAATAATCATCTTCTTCGATTGGTACGCCTAATACACGAACAGCAATTCTACTAAAGCTCACTTGTTGCTCTGTTATTTCATAAAATGCACGATCCTTTGGTGAATCTTGAAACGCCTGTAGCCAATCATCAGGATGACGCTCCAACACTGATTTAATTGTGATTGTTTGCATACAAACGCACCTCCTAAAAATCATCCTCAGCCTATGCTGAAGCATTCATTTGTCATTGAACGCCTCTACCTAATGACAACGAAAAATATTTGAACATCTATACGACCGTTTGTTGTGAAGCCATTTGTAAAACCGTTTCCAATAGGTCTTTTGTAAATGCTTCACCATTGTGAGGCGAGTAAGTTGTATTTTGTAAAACTTTTGGCTGTTTATCCTTTAAATCTCCATGATTTGGTGTATAAGCTAAATCAGCCATTGCAAGCATTCCATAATCCATAATAGAATCACCTGCTGCGATATGCACATCATATGTACAGAACTCTTTTATATATTCTATGGCCGCTTCCTTTGTCAGTACCTTAGGCATAAAATATAATTTTTTACCTTGTAGAAGCACATACCAACCATGAACATCGAACTCTTGAATCATTGCTTGTAATTCATCGGACGGTAAAATTTCAATATCCACATGATGTACGTAAAAAAGATCATCTATATACAAAGAGCGTTGTAGCCATGTATCAGATTTAACCCTATCAAATAGCTTTAGCATATCCTTACGAGGGATCGAAGAATCTTCAATACGTCTAGACAATGTTTGCGTCCATTTTTCATATGGCTGACCCTTTTCTACTATTGTACCCCCATTGCTTGTAATTGCAAAAGCAGGGCATAAATCATGAATAAAATGGATTCTCTTATATTGATGCAATGCTCTTGTCGTAACAGGTACAAATAATGTTTGTTGGTGTACCTGTTGCAATAGGGGTGCTGTTGCCTGTGTCATCATACTCATTGCTTTTTCAGCCTTGTGTTCAACGACCATTGTCTCTGTAGCGGGCGGAAACATCTCCATCATGCGTTTAGAATAAATAAGTGTTCGATCTAAATCAGATGTAAATAGTATCATCATATTCTCCTCTATAATTCTTTGATTAAACCACAACATGCATAGGACATATTTGAATATTCTTCAACCAATACATTTTTTTCCTGCGCTAGTAATAAAATATGTTTCAATTCATGCATGTACTGTGGATTAATTAAAATCTTCCAAGGTATCCTTCGCAGCAAAACTCTTGTTGTTTCACCAACACCTGGCTTAATGAAATGAATATTATCAATACCAAAATCTCGTTGAATTGTTTGCACGGATTTCATACCCTCCCAAGTAATCGGGGAGGTGTCTTGCTCTTGAATTTGTTGCACAATTGTACTTTGCACTTGTTCAAAACATGTGACGATACGTTCTATGTACAGCTTTGAGACATCTACGGCCTCTAATTCTTTATAGTATTTTGCACCATGAAAGTCGTTCGCATCCATAAACTGCAAATTTAACACCGTTCTACTCACCAATCCAGATACAGTCGAATTTAAACAAGCAGATGGTATTAAAAAATCCTCACGAGTTCCATAAATAGCAGCACAATGTCCCGGATCAGCCAAAACAGCTAAATCAGCACTTAACTGTTTTTGATATTGTAAATTAAACTTTTGGCAGGATTGGATTAATTCATTGGTAATTGCCCCTTTTCCTGTCCAACCATCAATAAATTGAAGACATCCTAGAGGGTGCTGAGTCAAAATATAACGAATCGCCGTTTCATCAAACCCGCGACCACGCAGTATAGAAATGGAGTAATGTGGGACATTCACACGATAACGCATGGATATATACCGTTTGATTAAAATGCCAATAGGTGTACCTGCACGAGCTAAACTCACAATTATTAAATTTTCTAACCCTCTAGTCTCAATGATTTGTTCTGCTACCACTCCAACGGCGATTGCTATTCTTTCTGCATGAGCATCTAGCGCTTTATAAAAAAGATTCATGTAGGTATTGGATGGTTGTTTCTCCACTGGCAGCATTTCAGAATAATGGATGCCTGATTGAATGAGCTGTTCACGTTTTTCATTATCCATTTCAAGAAATGCACTTCCAATATCACGCAATAAAAAAATAACGTCCTCTGGTGCATAACTCCCCATTTTATCTGGCTGCAAAGTCGATATCATCGTTCTACCTCCAATTCATCCATACAAATCACGTATACTTTTGCGTTAGTGGCTTCTTGTAATGCCTTTACCACACGAGCAACTACCTCTTTACTTGCTATACGTTCCACAATGAAGAAAAGTTCCGTGTAGGACAGGCTTTGTAGATTATATAAATAATTAGTAACCCCGTTATTCTCTGGACTCTCAAAGGCTATTTTTTCGGTAATCGTATATCCTAAATCGTCAGTACAATAGATTGGACTTCGAGTAGTTGATTGAAAATAAACATCATTTCCTAAATAAGAGGCAATTTGCATAGGAACATACATGAACTCACCCGTGCCAATAACAAGCGCTGGACCATTTGTTCTTAGCTCTTGTAATTGCTTAGCGATAGCTTGTAACGATTTCTTTTGTGCAACATGCTGGTTTGACGTGAGCAAAAACCTCCCTGTCGCTACTAGATAAGACTGATTATTTACTAAACCATTCTCAGCGACAGATCGATAGAATTTTCGATCAACAGGCACTTGAATTGGCCATAGTGCCATGTCCTCTGCAGCCTGTGTTCGTAAATTTGGCTGCATGCTTGTTAAGCTTGGAATACCTGAACAGCTAAAATTCCCGCACATAATGGAGATGAATTCGATAGAGATATCCCATTGTACTTCTAATTGCTTAAAGATTGATTGCTGCTGCTCAGAACGCCAATCTAAAATAGATAGTACCGCATATTGTTTCACTAAAGGAAACTTCTGTCTTAATGTCTCAATAATATTAATGACCGTATTTCCAGTAGTAATTTCATCATCTATTAACACAATGCGCTTAGCTTGCAGTAAAAATTCTGGCTCCTCCGTATAAATTCTATGGCTTGTCGCATGTGAATGTTCCTCCTCGAACGTAATAAACGGTTCAAAGTCAGGAAGCACTTCCCTTGTTGTGTGGATATACATAGCATTCGAATGGAAGGCATTAAATACTGCATGACCAAGTGCTGTAGCCGTCTCAGCAAACCCAATAAACAATGTCTCTTCCGTTAACTCTATGGTTCCTTCTACGGATTTTTGTACTTCATCCAAATTTGCTCTGTCTTTTAAAGCTTTTACGACAGCTGACAAAGCCATCTCCTTTTGTCCAGTAAGTTGCTGCTGATACAGCATAGCTAAAAGAGTTCCTGTCAGTAAGGGGATTTGCGGACGCACAGCCAAATGTTTGCCTAGAACCGTACTTACAAACAAAAATTGTCTCTTTTTATTAATCCGAGCTGCCATTCTAAACAGATCGGTTAGCGCAAAATTATGCGGATTGTAGGTCATTTCAATATCAATTGAATAATTCGGTAAAATGCTTAATTTACTCATTTGTTGTTGCATACACACTACCACCTATTTCAGACTGTAATAAAAGTGAGGCAAAATCGACAGATTCATGATAAACACCATAGACATGAGCCTGTTTTAATATTCGCTGTGCCCATCTCATATGTGGCTTGATTTCATTCATCTTATTGGCATAGTGACTTTTCATAACACCTTTACGTCCATCATTATTTTCTATAATACTTAGCGCATCTAGATATTCCTCATACGAAATGGCATAGAGGGCATGCACAACACGAATATGGCTCGGATGAATAATTGTTTTTCCCACTATGCCATTTTGTTTATCCATTAAAACTTCTTTCATTAATCCATCTAAACAATCATCTAACAACGCTTTCCTTGCATCGAGAGCACCTTTCTCACTAAATGGCGTCACTCTTAATGTGGGCTTTAATACACGCTGATTATTAAAATACTCCCACACAGGCCCCGATATAATAAACCCATCTTCCTCACGACCTAAGACATTGACAATATCTGCGATACAATCTCGAATCACACTAATATCATAAATGGTGGAGTCCATACGGCGACGAATTCCGTAAATACCACAGAAATCCGTGGCACCAATTCGTACATTTAATACACGGGCTCTGTAATGATGTAGAACTTCTTTAATGCCTAATAATGCTTCCATACGAGATTCCTTATATAGTACCTCACGACTCTCTAAAATCGGCATACCATATAAAATCAAATCATTTTCTAAAATGGTTTGTTCAAGCAACTCAAAATACCGTGCACCCTGTTCTGCAGTAAACTTCGGAAAGACATAGCCTGTTAATATTTCCTGCTTTTTCCCTAAAGCAGTCGTTAACTTTTGAAATTGCTCAACATGTCGTACTCGAATAAAAAGTAATGGGAGCTCCTGAAGCAATAGCTGTTTTTGCTGATAGAGTGCATATAATTCACTAATATCCTCGATCAACTTAGCTTCACAATCTACTAACTCTGAATCTCCTACTGCATCCTCCAAATCAATGACGAGTGATGTGAGTTCCTTATATTTTTGTGACCGGATCAAACTCACAATCGTAGGCATGGAAGCGGGCATATACAAAGTCGCACCTAGGGCATACGACAAAATATCTGGCGATTCCCACTTAGTAAATGGCTGTGGCTTCTTATAAAATATCGTATCTGCTTCTGTTGCAAAGTGTTGCATCTAATCCTCTCCCCAATAACTATGCCTTTTGTGAAAAAAGCACTGTATCAGCCTGTTCCACACAGACCAATACAGTGCCTTGTTTACACTGCTGTTTTCTTATTCAACTTGTGAACAACAAATGTTAATAAGAATGCAGCAATTAAAATAATAAAGAAGATTTCATGTGAAAGATGGTAGCCAAAAATACTAGCAAACATTTTCAGTGCAATAATGGCTATTAAAATATAGGCAGTCGTTTCAAGCTCTGGTACTCGTTCGATTAATGATAGGAATACACCAGCGATGGTACGCATCATGATAATGCCTAAAATGCCTCCTAATAATAGAACCCATACTTGATCTGAGATCGCAAATGCCGCCAAAATAGAGTCTACTGAAAAGGCAATATCCATTAATTCAACTGAAATAACAGTCGCCCAAAAAGTACCAAAGACACGAACCATCCAACCCGTCTTTTTAAACTCGTGTGCTTCTCCTTCATCAGTGCTTTTATTTTTAAAGTGCAGTATGACTAACCACATTAAATAAGTCGCTCCAATTACTTTAACAATAGAGAATTTTACGAGATATACACCAATACCGATGAAGAGAAATCGGAAAAAATAAGCCCCAAACATCCCATACATTAATGCTTTTCTTCGCTGACGTTGCGGTAAATGCTTAACAAGCACCGCTAAAACTAGCGCATTGTCTGCAGACAATAGGCCCTCCATAATAATCAACGAAAAAATAAGGCCCCATGATACTGGATCTGTTAAAACCTGTCCCCACATCTGCCAGTTAAAAAACTGTGCATATGTATTTAATATCTCGTTTATTACATCCACACAAAATCCTCCGTCATGTACCTATATCCTACTAGTTACTGTAGTCCATATGCATTGATTAATGCAGCTAGACCACCCTGGTAACCTGAGCCTACTGCAGCAAATTTCCACTCACCATTATGACGGTACAGTTCACAAAATACTACGGCTGTTTCAATACTGAAGTCTTCTCCTAAATCGTAACGCAATACCTCTGATCCCGACTCTTCGTTCGTCAATCGAACATAGGCATTTAAGACTTGTCCAAAGTTTTGACGACGCCCCTCTGCATCGTAAATCGTTACCGTCACGACAATTTTTTCAATTTGAGGTGATACTTGCTTTAAGTTGACAAGAATTTTTTCATCATCCCCATCTCCTGCACCTGTACGATTATCACCCGTATGGACAACAGATTGGTCTGGGCTCGCTAAATTATTATAGAAGATAAAGTCCTGTTCATTACGACATTTTCCTGAAGCATCTAGTAAAAATACAGATGCATCCAGGTCAAAGTCTTGTCCACCATCAAATTGCTTTACATCCCAGCCTAACCCAATGCCAATGCTATTTAAGCCTGGATCTTGCTTGGTTAAATCGATACGTTGCCCTTTACTTAATTGTATAGCCATTCAAAATCTCCCTTTCTGTTCAAAGATGAAATTTTAGTTTACACTTAAGCCATAATCATTACATAGAGCAGCTAAACCACCTTGGTAGCCAGCGCCAATCGCATTAAATTTCCATTCCCCGTTATGACGGTATAATTCCCCTACAACAATAGCTGTTTCAATACTGAAATCCTCACCTAAATCATAGCGAATAATTTCTTCGTTGGAAGCAGCATTCATAATACGAATATAGGCATTAGACACCATGCCAAAGTTCTGACTGCGAGACTCTGCATCATGGATTGTTACAGTGAAGGCTAGTCGCTGAACATGTGCAGGTACTTGAGTTAATGCCACTTTCACCACTTCATCGTCACCTTCGCCTACACCCGTTAAATTATCGCCTGAATGCTCAACTGAGCCATTACCACCTGTAGTATTGTTATAAAAAATAAAATCATTTTGATCTGCTACTTTGCCTGTATCAGCAAGTAAAAATACAGATGAGTCTAAGTCAAAATCATGACCACCATCATATTTATTTGTATCCCAGCCTAAACCTACCACAACATTTGTTAATCCTGGATTTGTTTTTGTTAAATCTACCTTTTGACCTTTTTGTAGTGAAATGCCCATAATTTTTATTCCTCCTATTTAGTCAATTATTTATTGATATCTTCGAACAACGTCGCCAAGCTTTATGTCATTTGTTCCCGTACCAACCGCAGCAAACTTCCATTCATTACTATGACGGTAAATTTCTCCACATACTAAAGTCGTTAAATTCGAATAATTATCAGTTAAATTATAGCGAATTAGTTCACTTCCTGTCCTGTCATCATACACACGAATATATGCATTATGAATCATGCCGAAGTGTTGATTGCGACCTGCCGCATCATAAATGTTTACAACAAACACAAGCTTGTTATATTGCGTAGGTACAGATGATAGCTCAATTGTAATTACCTCATCATCACCATCGCCATCACCTGTTAAATTATCACCTGAGTGTCGAACAGAACCACAGCTACTTGTTAATTTCCCGAAATAAACAACATCGTCACCCGCTACAACCTTATCATCCTGTAACATTAATACCGAAGCATCACAGTCGATACTTCTGCCACTGCCACTATTTCTACTGGAAAATAAACCTCCTAAAAAGCCGCCACTTTTCTCTTGACTTACAGGGTCCCACCCTAAACCTACTTTAATTTTATTTAAACCTGCGTTACCTTTTGTTAAATCAACTCTTTGTCCTTTTTGTAAATTTATCCCCAACTCTAACACCCTCCTCAAATATGTATTTCAAACGAAAGATTTTATGGTAAGCAATAATCTACTAAGCTAAAAGATTTCTACTTAAATTAAGTCTAAAATAACGTGACAAAAAATTCAATTAATGGCTCCGAAAAGGTGTTTTACTTATTTTTGAAAGCCGTTCATACATTCTATATGTCTTAGAACGTTTTTGCGTTAAAAATGTTCCTTTTATATCCATTTGTACGTTTCGCCAAAACAGCTGAAAAAACCTTCTAACTTGTAGAAGGCTATTGTTCCTATTTACTAACTTTTCATTTTTGGATCAAGTGCATCGCGTAGTCCATCACCCATTAGATTAAAGCCTAGAACGGTTAACATAATAGCTAGACCAGGGAAAATCATCGTCCACGGAGCATTTAATAAAAACTTCCGTGCATCCGCCAGCATTTTTCCCCATTCTGGTGCTGGTGCTTGTGCTCCTAATCCTAGGAAACCTAATGCCGCAGCTTCAATAATAGCTGTCGCAATCGCTAGTGTCCCCTGCACAATTATTGGAGTTATGGAATTTGGCAAAATATGAGAAAAAAGAATTCGTGCATCACGCATGCCAATTGCTTTTGCTGCTACAATATATTCCTCTTCCTTGACGCTTAAAACTTTAGAGCGGATTAAGCGCCCAAAATTCGGTACGTTAATAATGGCAATGGCGATTAATGCATTTTGTAAAGATGGACCCAACACTGACACTACTGCAATCGCTAGTAGCATACTAGGGAAAGCTAGCATAATATCAAAAATACGCGAAATAATCGTATCAATCCATTTTCCATAATAGCCTGCAATGATGCCAAGTAAACTGCCAATTATGACGGATAAAATAACTGAGAAAAAGCCTACCCATAACGAAATCCTTGCACCATGAATGATTCTCGAAAAGATATCCCGTCCAAAATCATCCGTTCCAAACCAATGATCAGCGGATGGTGCCAGTAAACGCTTTGTTAAATTTTGTTCATTGATGCCCTGTGGTGCAATGTATGGACCAATGACAGCCAGTAAAATAAAAAATATAACAATTCCTGCTCCTACGAGGGAAACTTTGCTCTTCTTAAAGCTACGCCAACCTTCGAGCCATGGACCTACTGCCTTTTCTCGAACTGGTGCTGCTTCTTTTTTTATATCGATTGCTCCAGTCATCATTGCAACTCCCTTCTATTTGTATTTAATACGTGGATCGACTACTGTGTACAGTAAATCCACGATTAGGTTAATCATGATGAAAATAAATGCAACGATTAGAATACCTGATTGAATAACGGGATAATCCCTGAAGCCAATCGCATCATAAATATAACGACCAATTCCTGGCCAACTAAAAATCGTCTCTGTTAAAATGGCTCCACCTAGCAGTAATCCTGTTTGTAGACCAATTACCGTTAACACAGGAATAACCGCATTCTTTAATGCATGCTTATAAACAACAATAAACATTTTTTGGCCTTTTGCCCTTGCAGTTCGTACATAATCTGAGCGCATAACTTCCAGCATTGAAGACCTTGTGATTCTTGCGATGATAGCCATCGGAATCGTTGCAAGTGCTACTCCTGGTAATATTAATCGCTTTATGACTTCGACGAATTGATCAAAGCGACCTTGAATGAGCGTATCTAGTAAATAAAAATGGGTTATGGCGGTTATTGGATTTCGCACATCTTCTCGACCAGAGGTAGGCAGCCAACCAAGCTTACTACTAAATGTCCACTGCTCCATTAAGCCAAGCCAGAACACAGGTACAGAAACACCGATTAATGCTATAATCATCGCTGTATAATCAAACCAAGAATTTTGGAACCATGCAGAAATAATCCCGGCATTCACACCAATAACGATCGCAATAATCATCGCAAATAGTGCAAGTTCGGCCGTTGCTGCTAAGTATGGAAAAATTTCTTCTGATACAGGTAGTTTCGTACGTAGGGAAACCCCTAAATCTCCCTGAAAAATACCTGCTAAGTAACTAAAATATTGTGTATACCACGGCTTATCTAATCCTAAACTTGCGTTTAACGCCTCGACCGCCTCTTTTGTCGCCTGTTGTCCTAAAATAACTTGTGCTGGATTTCCAGGAATTGCTCGTATCAACATAAAGACGATAAAAGTCATTCCAAGCAAAACTGGGATTAGTTGAAGTAAACGTCTCCCCATATAGTGAAGCATTTTCATCACCTCTCTATGATTTTCATAATCTACTTTGAAGTCTTTATATACTGTTGAAAGGTTGAGCCTTCACTAAACGGTTTTGAATGTTTAGTTGAGTTCTTTCATACAGGAAATAATCATTATCGTTACTTGAAAAGAATCTGCGAGATTTCCACGGCTTACCCGCAGAAAAGCAAGCAGATTCTTCACATTTCTTTGTTCAATTAAAAATGATGAGATTTACTATTGAATATCTACTGCATCTAAACGGTCAGAGCCAGTAGGATGCGCAATATAATTCGTCACTTTCACGTTAGCAGCTAAAATTGGTGTTGAGTGAGCAAGTGGAACCCATGGAGCATCCTCAGAAATAATTACTTGAGCTTGCTTATAAAGTTCATTACGCTTGTCCTCATCAATTTCAGTTTGAGCTTTAACAAAAATTTCGTGTAATTTAGGATTATCATAGAATGTATAGTTATTAGAGCCAATATTATCGGCGTCTAATAATGTGTATAGGAAGTTATCCGCATCTCCATTGTCGCCTGTCCAGCCAAGTAGGAACGCATCTGCTTCACCATTTTGTGCTTTCTCTAAATACGTAGCCCATTCAAATGACACAATTTTAGATTTAATGCCCACATCTTCTAAATTCTTTTGAATCGCTTCTGCCACTTTTTGACCGTCTGGCATGTATGGACGTGGTACTGGCATTGCCCAAAGCTCAATTTCCTTACCATCATAGCCTGCTTCAGCAAGTAATGCTTTCGCCTTTTCAGGATCATACGTGTAGCCTGTAACGTCATCGTTGTAACCAGAAATTACTGGTGGCATTGGGTTTTTCGCTGGCTCAGCTAGCCCCTCATAAAATGCATCCACTAATGCTTGTTTATCAATTGCATAGTTAACTGCTTGACGCACTTTTACATTATCAAAAGGAGGACGAGTAACTGTTAAACCAAGATAACCAACGTTCATAGATGGACGCTCGATTAACTGTAAATTAGCATCGCCTTCAATTGTTGCTTTATCAGATGGGCTTAAGCCATCAGCTACATCAATATTGCCTGCTAATAAATCATTTAAACGTGCAGAGTTTTCTGGAATAGAACGATAAATCACTTTATCTAATTTAGGATAGCCATCAATATAGTAATCTGGATTTTTTTCAATTGTGATTGAATCATTACGTACCCAGCTTACAAACTTGAATGGACCTGTTCCTACAGGATTTGCAGATAAACCTTCTTCATCTGCTTCAAATGCAGTTGGAGAAGCAATCGCGAATGGAGACATTGCTAAATTTTTCAGGAATGGTGCTTGTGGTTGGCTTAATTTAAAGACAACTGTGTAGTCACCCTCTGCAGTTACTGATTCAATTACTTGCTTGTCACCAACGACAAATTGTGAACTAAAATAAGGGTGTTTATCCGCACCTGATTTCCAACGTTCAATATTCTTAACAACAGCCTCAGCATTGAAATCTGTGCCGTCATGGAATTTCACACCTTCTTCTAGCTGGAAAGTATACGTTAAACCATCCTCTGATGCCTCCCATGATTTTGCTAAGCCTGGTTGAATCGTTACATCTCGTTCACCAAAGTTTACTAATGTTTCATAAATATTAGCTGTTACCGTGAAGGATTCACCGTCTGTAACAACAGCAGGGTCTAGTGCTACAGAATCTCCACCACGACCATACACTAAAATTTTTGGTTCTCCACTGCCAGCTGTATCGCCACCAGTTGAAGTATCTTTACTACCCGTATCCTTAGTATCTGAGCCGCCACAAGCCGCTAAGATTGTCGAGAGAATAAGGAGTAGCATTACACCTAAAGTCCAAAACTTCTTTTTCTTCATCGAATTTCCCCCTATGAGTTTTTATATCATTTAATGTTGGAGTGCCTCATAAAGATGGCAAGCAACATAATGACCCGGTTTCACTTCTTGCATTTTAGGTACTACCTGTGAGCACTGTTCCTTTTTAAATGGACATCTCGTATGGAACGTACAACCGCTTGGCGGGTTTGATGCACTTGGAATATCTCCTGTAATAATAATCTGTTCCCGTTCAAACGTAGGATCTGGAACAGGAACCGAAGATAAAAGTGCCTGTGTATATGGATGAAGCGGTTCAGCATATAAGTCCTCACTCGCTGTCAACTCTACTAATTTACCTAAATACATAACGCCAACACGATTACTGATATGGCGAACTACCCCTAAATCATGGGAAATAAAAATATAAGTCAGCTTTAAATCTTTTTGCAGCTTTTGCAATAAATTCAAAACCTGTGCCTGGATGGACACATCGAGCGCAGATACTGGCTCGTCCGCAATAATTAAGCGTGGATTGGTCATTAAGGCTCTAGCAATGCCGATACGCTGCCTTTGCCCTCCACTAAATTGGTGCGGATAACGCTTGATATGATATTCATTCAATCCAACAATCTCAAGTAGCTCCAACACTTTCTGTTTGCGCTCCTTGGCATTACCTATCCCATGAACAATAAGAGGCTCCTCTAATATTTTGCCGATGTTATGGCGTGGATTCAGCGAGGCATAGGGATCCTGAAAAATCATTTGAATATCTCTACGTGCTTTCCTCATTTCATTGTTGGATAATTCTGAAATCATTTTACCTGCGAATTCTATCTTACCTCCAGTTGGCTCTAGTAAGCGCATTAACAAGCGACCCGTTGTCGATTTACCACAGCCTGATTCGCCAACAATCCCTAATGTTTCTCCTTCAAATACTTCAAATGAAACATCATCTACTGCCTTTACATCTCCCGTATGCGAATTAAGGACTCCCTTTCGAATCGGAAAATACTTTTTTAACCCCTCAACCTTTAATAGCGCTTTCGACACGTTGCTCCACCTCCTGCTTCTCTAGTAAAAAACATCTCGATTTATGATTCTCAGCTGCCTCAAATAAAGGTGGTGTTTCCTGTAAACAACGTTCCATCGCATACTCACAGCGTGCTGCAAAACGACAGCCAACCTGAATACTTCCTGGTTTCGGTACACTCCCAGGAATGGAGTATAGATTATCCTTTTTATAACGCATATCAGGTACTGATTGAATGAGTCCTTGCGTATAGGGATGTTTAGGATTAGTGAAAATTTCATGAATCGGTGCCTCTTCCACTATTTGTCCTGCATACATAACAATCACTCGCTCACAAGTTTCTGCGACAACACCCAGATCATGTGTAATTAACAACACAGCTGTATTCAAGCGTTTATTCAAGTCTTTCATAAGCTGTAAAATTTGGGCTTGTATCGTAACATCCAATGCAGTTGTAGGCTCGTCCGCAATTAATACCTGAGGATCACAGACAAGTGCCATAGCAATCATCACACGTTGACGCATACCACCAGATAGCTGATGTGGGTAATCCTTTAGCAATTCCTCAGCACGTGGTAGACCCACAAGCTTCATGATTTCAACCGCTCTTGCAAACGCTTCCTTTTTCGACCATTTTGGATTATGGATTAATATCGCCTCTTTTAACTGGTCACCAATCGTAAACAGAGGGTTTAGCGAAGTCATTGGCTCCTGAAAAATCATTGCAATGTCTTTACCACGTATTTTTTGCATTTGTTTATCCGTACATTTAGCAATATTTCTGCCATCTAGCAAAATTTCTCCACCTGTTATTTTTCCTGGTGGTGATGGAATTAATCCCATGATGGACAGCGACGTAACACTTTTACCACTTCCCGATTCTCCTACAATCCCTAAAATTTCTCCTTCATGGACAGAAAAATCGATATCGTCTACAGCAGGAATTTGCCCATTATCTGTGAAAAAGGTCGTTTTCAAACCTTTTATTTCTAGTAGTTTTTTCCTCATGTGTAACGCCCCACCCTACCTATATTTTACTTAAATGTATAATAATATTAATAGAATACTATAACTTTCGTTAAATTCCTTATTTTCAGATAATTCTAACTAAAAATCCCGACTCTTTCAATCATTAATATTCTGCAAATTACATAGAATTTCTACAATAATCGTCTTCGATAATAATTAAATCTTATAAAGAGATAATTTTTTACATTTATCAAAAAAAAATAGCCTTCCATTTTCAAAAAAATGAAAGACTTTTTTTAAAAAAATTTATAAATCGTGGAATTTACGTTAATTTTCAATCCAAATGCTGCACCTGGAATAAATTACAATATGTTCCTTGGCTGTCCATTAACTGCTCATGTGTTCCACTTTCGATTAATTGTCCATGATCGATGACAAAAATTTTGTCAGCATGGGTAATTGTAGAAAGACGATGCGCAATAATAATAGTCGTTCGTTCATGAGCAAGTTTGTCTAATGATTCTTGTATCAGTGCTTCACTTTCTAAGTCTAACGCAGAAGTAGCCTCATCAAGGATTAAAATCGGTGGATTTTTTAAAAACACACGTGCAATGGCAACCCGTTGTTTTTGTCCGCCGGATAGCTTTACTCCTCGTTCTCCAACCTTTGTGTCATAACCATTAGGCAGACTCATAATAAAGTCATGGGCATTTGCTGCTTTCGCTGCTTCGATGACCTGTTCATCTGTTGCATCTGGTCTCCCCATTAAGATATTCTCTTTGACAGAATCACTAAAAAGTATATTATCTTGCAGGACAATACCAATTTGCGATCGTAACGAATGTAAAGTGACGTCTCGTACATCATATCCATCAATGGTCACTTTCCCACTTGTTGTATCGTAAAAGCGAGGAATTAAACTGATAATCGTGGACTTACCACCACCACTCATCCCTACAAAGGCAACAGTCTCCCCGGGATTAATCGTTAAATCGATAGCATTTAAAATAGGAGAACCAGTTTCTTCGTATTGGAAGGCTACATTGTGAAAGCGAACCGCTCCATTTGCGCGTGGGAGTTCACGAGCGTAGTCCTTATCTTTCACTTCATAAGGCTCGTCTATTAAATCAAACATTCGATCCATTGAAGCGATAGACTGTGTTAAAGTGGTGGAAGAACTAACAAGACGACGAAGTGGACCATACAGACGTTCAATATAAGCTATAAAAGCAACCATTGTTCCAACTGAAAGTGACCCATTTATTACTTGATAGCCCGCATAGGCTATCACTAACAATGGTGCAACATCCGTGATTGTATTTACGACAGCAAATGATTTTGCATTCCACTTTGTTTGATCAAGTGCTTTTTCTAAAAACTCGCCGTTTGCTGAATCGAACAATTTTTGTTCATGCTTTTCTAAAGTAAAGCTTTTAATAATGCTCATACCAGCTACACGTTCGTGTAAATAACTTTGTACACCTGCAAGTGCTTGAGAACGTTTCCGTGTTAAATCCCTCAATTTTCCAAAAAAGTACTTCACACTGAATGCATAAAATGGAAATGCGATTAACGCTACTAGTGTTAGCTTCACATCCATTGTTAGCATAATGGCAATTGCAATTACTATCGTCGCAAGATCCAACCACACATTCATTAAGCCCGTCATAACAAAGGTCTTCGTTTGCTCAACATCATTAATAACCCTTGAAATAACATCACCTGCACGTGTATTGGCATAGTATCTTAAGCTTAGGCGCTGTAAATGTGCATAAATCTCCTTACGAATATCGAACAGCACCTTATTACTAACGTGTTGTGCATAATATTGTCGATAGTACTCAATAGGTGGACGGATAATAAAGAACACAATAATAGTTCCACCCAGCCAATAAAATAGCTCTCTTGTTTTTTCTACATCTGTTAAGTCATCTGCTGCAATAATGTCGTCCAATACAATCTTAATGAGCAGTGGAATGAATAAAGGAATAGCAAATTTTACTATACCAATGATAATCGTTAAAATAATTTCCCATGTATATGGTTTTACAAAGCGCATATATCGCTTTATGCTTCCCAATTTATCATCACATCCTTACAAAAAGAAACAGGCATTCGATGATGAATGCCCTAAGTATTATAGCAATATTTCGATTAGAATACAGTTATGATGACTTTATAGCGAACTATTTTACATTTGCCTTTACAGCTCTCTGATTCCCTCCAATAAAAAAACACCTATTAGTTAAACTAATAGGTGTCATTAACGATCATCTGACTGCATATCAAGCTGGAACTTGTAACGATTTGTCCAGACATCGATGAAATCGGGTGCAAATGGTCCTCTTTTTTGTTGAATCCAGCTTATTAATTTATCGACATTGCGCTTTAAAATCTTATCTATGACATCAGGATAAGACATTTCCTTACGATGGAGCTCATATTCATCCTCGTCTAAAAGGGTATAAGACATGTCAGGAAAAACTTTAATATCTAAATCATAGTCGATATATTTAATGGCATTATTATCGAAAACAAATGGTGAGCTTAGATTGCAATAATAATACACACCGTCTTCACGTAGCATACAGATGATGTTAAACCAGTGTTCCGCATGGAAGTAGCAAATAGAGGGCTCTCTCGTTAGCCATGTACGACCATCGGATTCTGTCACAAGTGTCCGTTCATTCGCACCGATTACGATATTTTTCGTTCCTTTTAAAACCATCGTTTCTTGCCAAACACGGTGGATACGGCCATTGTGCTTATAACTATGTATTTGTATCGTTTCTCCTTCTACCGGTAATGCCATTTTGTTAGCCCACCTTTTCGTCTATGCTACCTAAATCTAGCAGTCTCTAGTATATTATAGCAATGTGTACGCGAAAGGTGTAGTTAGAAAACCACAAATTTCACTACGCTATTTTGAATTTGTATAAAATTTAGTCAATTATAAGCGAATTTTATTATAATGTCAGCTTTGATGGGATTTTTTAGTTAATTCCGCAAATATTCCACTTCTAGAGGATTTCCTTTACAGCTGACGATTTACTTAACTGAACAATTTGAAAGGGGCTGTCTTTTTCATCTTTTCGGATTTAAGACAGCCCCTTAGAGGTAAATGCAATTATGCAGTTACAAAGTGTTACTCACCTAAATCTTGGTTAGTTTTAGAGAAACGACCTGAAGCTGGAGCTTTCTTTTGCTCTGCTTTCGCATTTTGCTTTTGCACTTCATTTACGTCCGTCTCATAACCAAACTCTTCACTTTGACGTTGCATGTTTTTATTCGGTTGGAAATTTTGGTTGTTTTGTTTTTTCATCCTTCATTCACCTCCACGCTAGTTATTGTGTACGGAGATGACGACTTTTATGCTCATGAATTGATTATTTTAAGAAGGTTTTATTTTCCTGCTGTTTGCTTTTTTACTTCTTCCCAAATTTTTAGCATCGGAACAGGCATCGGCAAAAGTTCTATTTGCTCACGACTTAGCCAATCACCCAGTTCAGCGGATTCGCATTTTATATAATAGCTATTTATATGCCAAGTTAAATGTGAAAAAACATGTTTAAATGTAAGCAGCTCCTGTTTGGCCTGTACATTTTCTGTACATTCCTTTGTATAGTTTTCTGCTGAAATTTGGCTCGTTTCCATCATGGGAAATTGCCATAGATTAGCTAGCAGGCCTTCCTCAGGACGTTGTTGCATTAAAAATTGTCCATTGTCATTTTCATATACGAGTACATCATATGTGAGATGCTTCATTTTTGTTTTTTTTGATTTGACAGGTAATTTTTCTGGTTCTCCCTCATTAAAAGCCGTGCAATACTCTCTGACTGGGCATAATAAACATTTTGGAGAGGTAGGTGTACAAATAAGTGCACCCAGCTCCATTAAGCCTTGATTAAATGATGAAGCATGATGAGGATCAATTAGTTCCTCAACCGCCACTTCAAAAATCTTCTTCGTTTTTGGAAGAGCTATATCATCATGTATATCAAGCACCCTACTGAGAACTCGCATAACATTACCGTCAACTGCATGTTCAGGCTTATTATAGGCAATACTTAATATAGCGCCTGCAGTATAGGGACCAACACCTTTTAATTTAGATATTTCATGGCGATTGTCAGGTACTATACCGCCGTAATTTTCTAAAACCTCACGAGCACCTGCTTGTAAATTGCGAGCACGGGAATAATAGCCAAGACCTTCCCAATGCTTTAATAAGTATTCTTGTGGTGCTTCCGCCAGCAAATCTAATGTTGGAAAACTTTCCATAAAACGATTGTAATAAGGAATAACTGTGTCGACACGTGTCTGTTGCAGCATCACTTCCGATACCCAAATCTTATAAGGGTCCGTTGTGTGTCTCCACGGCAAATCACGTTTCTCCGTGTTAAACCAGTCGACTAAAGATTGTCGAAATTCTGTTACATATGGGTAATTCACAGTGACCTCCGTTGTTTTTACGATTTAATTTATGATGAAAAGGGTATACAATAAAGAAAAGAATATTCGTGTATACTCGACAAAAACCGTCTCTTTTACACGAATGTCAGAATATTTCAATATACCTTTTATCATTTTCGAAATAAAGTTGTATGCACATTGTACTCGATTTTAATGCATACTAGGAGTGGATATTTTTGGATTCAGGTACACATTTCGTTATGGGTATAGCCCTTGGCGGTCTTGCATTAGCCGACCCTGTAGTAGCCGATCATTCAATGACTTTTACAGCAGTAATGGCAGGTACAATTATTGGCTCACAAGCTCCAGATGTCGACACTGTGTTAAAACTACGTAATAACGCCATCTATATTCGACATCACAGAGGAATTACACATTCACTACCAGCTGTAGCTATTTGGCCTATTTTAATTACAATTGTTTTATCACTTATTTTGCAAGACGTAAATGTGTTTCATTTATGGCTTTGGACATTTTTAGCTGTTGGTCTTCATGTCTTTGTTGATATTTTTAATGCGTATGGTACGCAAGCAATTCGACCATTCTCTAGAAAATGGGTTGCGTTAGGTGTCATTAATACCTTCGATCCCATTATCTTTTCATTACATTGTGTTGGTATTGTGTTATGGGCATTCGGTACAAATCCAGTATGGACATTTAGTATCATGTATATGGTTATCGTGATTTACTATATTTTACGATTTGCCGTTCAAAAAGCGGTAAAAAATGCCGTGCATCATACTATTCAAGATGAAGAATATGTCATTGTAGCGCCTACTATGCGCTTCTTCCACTGGCGTATCGCAGCCAAATCTAAAACACATTATTACGTTGGGCGTGCATATGGAAGGACTGTTAATATTTACGATAAATTCGAAATTAAGCCTTTACCTAAAACTGCGCTTATAGATGCCGCAATGAAAGATCCTAACTTAGCTGCATTTGTGTCCTTCTCTCCAATGTACCGATGGGAGATTTCAGAGCTTGAAAACGGCCTAATAGAAGTAAGGCTAATCGATTTGCGTTACCGCAGTGACAATCGCTATCCTTTCGTGGCTGTTGCACATTTAAATGATGATAATGACATCGTTACGTCTTACACAGGCTGGATCTTTACAGAAGATAAGCTTCAGAGAAAACTACAAATTGGCGCAAGTAATTAAGCAGTAAACCCTGACCAAGACTGGTCAGGGTTTTATTATTGTGCCATATCATCACTAGCATCTAGTAAATGTATATACTTCGGATTACGTCCTGCAAATGCGTGTAATTTATCACCGTAGCTAGCAATTAATTGACGAACAAGATTTTCTGTATACGCTGCTCCACGATAATCATACCCTGCTTTTGCGGCAGTTGATTCAAAGTCACTCCATAGCAATTCCACCCAAACCCGTGCCCGTCCAACAGACATCTGTGGATTCTTTGCTAATAACTCTGCTGTTAATTTTTCAATTTTCTCATCCATTTATTTGCCCACCTTTACAGGGGAAAGGATAGATACTGGTAATGCCTCTTGGTACTTGTCCCCGCCTAAACGGTGTCCCCAAGCAAAACGTCCCTTTAAATAATCTACTTGGAAAAACTCATTATCTGAACCATCAATACGATACATTTCTCCTGAAACGATCGTATTCAGATCCACCAAATAAGCCGCAGCCATTAAAGCTTTGCGCTCATAAACAGCAAACTCATTGATAATTCCTAGCTGTTCTGCCTTTCGAGCTTTCTCTTTTAGAAAAGCAATTTCCTCTCGCAGTTCATGCTCAGACATAGCTGCATAATTTTTTTCACTCATTCTTCATTCTCCTTCTCTTCAATAAAACAATCTATTACTTCTATAGGAAAACCCTTTTGATAGAGCGCCTGTTTAACCTTCATTTTTAGCTCATAACCAGTATACTTCGATACGTACTTTTTCCAAACTTTTTCGCCTTGAGTATCTAACAACTGCTGCCAGTTGTCATCATCCTGCGCTATCTCCACTTGGCTAAGCACCTCTTCCACGATCGAAAATGCATACCCTTTTCTTAAAAGAAAATCCTGGATTTTGGTCTTTATTTGGGTTGGCGTTTTCTTATTCTCTGAGCGAATAATTTTCTCCGCTAACTGCATTGCCAGTTTTAATTGTTCCTCAAAACTATATGTAGCAAGCACCTCATCCTGCAAGTTTTTCTCAATGCCCTTTTTAATCAAGTCTTGTCTAATGGCTCTTGGTCCTTTTTTCATCGTAGCTTTCTTAGTATCAAGTAATGCCTTCGAATAGTTTTCATCATTAATAAAGCCATAGGATTTTAACTTTTGGATTGCCTCTAACACCACAGCTTCTCCAAATTCTAATGTGAGTAGTTTTTTCTTTACCTCATGCTCACTTCGCATTTGATAAGAGAGAAAGTTTAATCCCTTATTAAATGCCTTACGTATCTCATCTTCATAGGCAATCTCCTGGATTTCGAATTCATCGAGCACCTTCCCCTTTGTTAAACCGAACTGAATGAGAATGGCTTCATCAACCGGAAAAGCATATTCTTCATTTAAATAGATATTATAGCGTTCAGGATTGTTTTTTTGACGTGCAATTTTCGTAATCATACGCATAGCAAACACCTCACTATTGTCATTATAGCATTTCTTTATGGGGTTTCTGATATTTAGCGCGAGTATTTTGCCTTCATTCGCGAGTATTCACTTCCCTTCCGCGAGTAATTCTCATGCTCTGCAATTAATGCCTAAAGATGTTTACTTTCTTGTTACATGATAAACTTATTAGGAAGCGTTTTTATTCGATTAGAAAAGAGGTGCTTGTTATGAAAATCGTTATTGCAGGTGGCACTGGCTTTGTTGGAAAGGCACTTATAAAGCTATTGCAGAACAATGGACATGACCTTTTTGTCTTAACACGTCATGAGTCAAAACTAGAAAATGGCGTTCACTATGTACAATGGCTGCAGCAGCACGAGCAACCTTTGGCAATATTTGAAGATGTGGATGCCTTTGTGAATTTAGCAGGTGTTTCATTAAATAATGGTCGTTGGACAAAAAAACAAAAGAAAGCTATCTATTGGAGCCGAATGAATGCAACATTGGAATTAGTACGCATAATGGACATGCTCACGATAAAGCCAAAAGTACTTGTCAATGCTAGTGCAGTTGGTATATATCCTACTTCCACTCAAGCCATCTATAATGAAGATTTTACAGATTATGCAACTGATTTTTTGGGCACTACTGTTCATGATTGGGAACGACATGCGAAACGAGCAGAAGCGTTAGGTATACGTGTGGCTCTTGCACGCTTTGGTGTCATCTTAGGGAGAGATAGTGGTGCACTTCCACCCATGCTATTGCCCTATCAAATGCATGTAGGTGGAACGATTGGTTCTGGAGAGCAGTGGCTTTCATGGGTACATATTGAAGATGTAGCACGTGCAATTTATTTCGCTATTACAAATGAAAATATTCACGGTCCATTTAATATAACAGCGCCGCACCCGATGAGAATGAAGGAATTTGGTCAAACGATTGCAGAAGTCATGGACAGACGTCATTGGCTACCTGTTCCTAGCTTTGCGATGCGTTGTGCTCTCGGCGAACAAAGCACACTTGTACTAGAAGGACAACATGTGCTGCCAACCCTTTTAGAACAACAACATTTTATATTTAAATACCCTTATTTAAAGCAAGCACTTGAAAATTTGTTAAAGGCTCAAGATTAGAAAAAATTAAGTTGGATAATTTTTTTATTAATTACGCATTCTAATGAAAAAGAAAGGATGCGTTTTTATGTGGAAACAACATATAGTAGGTGCGGTAATTGCTACTTTTATTATTGCCGCAGGAATTAGCTTTAATCCATATTTTGCTGCTGGTTCTGATGAGCATCATTGGGGCTTTAAGCGAGCTAAAAACGGTGAACAGGCAGAGGCAGGGGCACAGCTCGATCAGTTACTCGACAAATATGGTGCGATTTATAAAGGGAAGGCAGATAAAAAAATTGCTTATTTAACATTTGATAATGGCTATGAAAACGGCTTTACTGAAAGTATTTTGGATACATTGAAAAAAGAAAATGTACCTGCAACTTTCTTTTTAACAGGCCATTACTTAGACAGTGCCAGCGATTTAGTGAAACGCATGGTGAAGGATGGTCATATCATTGGGAATCACTCATATGGTCACCCTAATATGGCACGACTCTCACAGGATGGCATACGTGCCGAATGGAGAAAGTTTGATGGCAAGTTACGTGAACTGACAGGCATCGATCGTACCACATATGCTCGTCCACCTGAAGGTATTTTTAATGCAAAAGTGTTAGAGGTGGGCAATGCTGAAGGCTATCGTCATATTTTCTGGTCTGTGGCCTTCAAGGATTGGATGAAGGATGAGCGTCGTGGTGCAGATTATGCTTATAATGCACTTATGGAACAATTGCATCCAGGTGCCGTTATTTTAATGCATACAGTGGCACAGGATAATGCAGAAGCTTTACCAATGTTTATTGCAGAAGCTAAAAAACAGGGTTATACCTTCTTATCGCTTGACGATTTAGTATTAGAATATGAAGATTTCCCTGTTGCTTTGCAATCGCCTGCTCCTTCGTTATAATGGGGAGATGACATTATAGAGCAGGGACGTGGAATGTTTGACACAGCAAACAACAATGACCGTGGGACAAAAATTCCCACTCACAATAAAAAGGCTAGGCATTAATGGTGAAGGTGTAGGATTTTATAAACGTAATGTGGTATTTGTAAAGGGAGCTATTCCTGGAGAAGAAATCACAGCTCAAATAACGAAAACACAGCGTAATTTTGCTGAAGCAGAGATTTTAGCCATTCGTAAAGCTTCAAAGCATCGTCAGGAAGCACCTTGTCCAGTGTACGATGACTGTGGCGGCTGCCAGCTTCAGCATATGACATATGACAAACAGCTAATAGAAAAGCGTGACATTGTTATGCAAGCATTAGAGCGTTATGCCAAACCTTTAGTTGAAACGATTGAAGTGCGAAAAACACTTGGTATGGATGACCCTTGGCATTACCGTAATAAAAGCCAATTCCAAGTGCGTAAAGAAGGCAAGCGTGTTTACGCAGGTTTATTTGCTGAAGGAAGCAATAAGCTGTTAAACATTAATGATTGTCTTGTTCAGCACCCCATTACTTCTAAAATTACCGTAGCCACTCGAAAAATTTTACAAAAGCTAAATATCACTATTTACGATGGTCGTACGCTAGATGGTTTAGTGCGTACGATTGTTGTACGTACAGGGATTCGTACAGGTGAGACACAAGTCGTTCTTGTCACAACACGAAAAGAAATCCCTCATTTAGCTGAATTGATTACACGTATTAAAAAAATCGATCCAAGTATTGTATCCATTGCACAAAATATTAACCGTGAAAAAACATCATTAATCTTCGGTGATGAAACCATTGTACTTGATGGCAAAGAAACAATTCATGAAGAGCTTGGCGAATTGGCTTTTGATTTATCAGCACGCGCCTTCTTCCAACTAAATCCAACACAAACAGTTCATCTTTATGATGAAATTAAAAAGGCTGCTGCTTTAACAGGAAAAGAAACAGTAGTTGATGCATACTGTGGCGTTGGCACAATTGGACTATGGTTAGCAGATCAAGCGAAAGAAGTTCGTGGAATGGATGTCATTCCTGAAAGCATTCAGGATGCTCGTAAAAATGCTCGCAACCATGGCTTCAAGCATACGAAATATGCGGTTGGTACAGCGGAAAGTGTCCTAGCAAAATGGCGCAAGGAAGGATTTACTCCAGATGTGATTACGGTAGATCCACCACGCACAGGACTAGCACCTGAATTTATTCGAACAGTCCTTAAACTAAAACCTAAGCGTTTTGTTTATACCTCTTGTAACCCATCCACTTTGGCAAAGGACTTACAACAGTTAGCGAAGCTTTATGATGTTGAGTATATTCAGCCAGTCGATATGTTCGCACAGACTGCGCAGGTGGAATGCGTGGCGAAACTTGTTTTAAAAAACAAATGATATGAAAAGGACGTCTCCCTAGGAAACGTCCTTTTTCTAATGCACAGCACAAGCTGCCTGGTGGATGATGGATGGTCCAGAAAAGTCGATACCTTAACCGATATCCCAGGATTTAAATGATTTTTAAATGTTAAGCTTTCAGCTTTTATCAAAAGAACTTTGACACGTAAGCTTTGTACTTTCATCTTTCACCTTTGAGCTTTCAAATCAGTTTAGTTGAAAGTTACCATTTGTGTAAGGCATGTTTTACGTTTTAACTCGCACACATGCCTTGAAGCGCGAGCGACTTTTCGTTTTCCATTTTCGCTAGGCCATGCAAATCTTGTTAAACTTGCACTTCAATAAAGGTTGTAGCATTCGATTCTGATAAGACAGCGTCAACCTCTGTTTCAAATTCTTCAATCCGATTGCTCAATCTCTCTATTTGCTGTTTGGCATTTAGGGGGTCAATGATTTCAAACTCATTTCTTTTCATAAATGTTTCGGTATGTAATTTGACTTCCTCTGGCGATTGTTTATCTTTATTGCCCAATATGTTAATTAAATAGGTTTCCAGTTTTCCAGGTAATGCATCATTTTCTTTGGCAACGGTATTGATTGCTGAGCGGTGCTGATGCTGTATAATTTCTAGCAAATTCTTTTCGTATTGAATGGATTGTTTCCGCTCAATTGCCTCAGCTACAGTCATTTCCTCCTTGCCCACCATCACCTTCGTGTTTGCGTTGGACTGCACAACTAGCGCTTTTATTTTATTTCGATAGCTCATTAAGCCTACTACTTTATCATAGGATGCTTGCATTTGCTTTTCATATTCATGAATGTCTACACCATTAATTCTACGATTGCTTTTTCGATTAGCTACGACTGCGCTAACCTCATTTGTGGCTGCTTCAATTCGTAGATTCAGCATCTTTAATTCTGTTAAGGCACGGTGGATAGATAGCTTTTTTATTTCGGTCATAATAAAACCTCCTTTTTAAGCAAGTGTTCTTTCATTATAAATAGAAAGATGAATAATGTCCAAAATTCCCCATTTTCTTTTTTATTGATTTCATTAGAACAAGCCTGTATAATAACTTTCTAGGTGCCAAACCTATGTAACTTGGACGGAACATCCTTGTTACGCCAAAAAACGCCATAACAGCACGGATTTGCTGGGCGTTTTTTGTTTTTTGAGCGGGAGATGAGCCCCGCTCTTTTTATTTTGCCATCGTTGTTTGTTGATGCTTTTGGCGTCCAAATATAAGTAAAATTATTGCAACAGCTAGCAAAAGCATTGCCACTAGTAAAAGGAAGCTATAATTTTTTACATATTCTAAATAAACCCCACCTAAAAATGGCCCTGTTAAACTACCAATACTTAAAGCAATTCCACAAAGTAAATTCCCCGTAGGCAGTAGCTCCTTTGGTGTCAAATCAGCCATAAATGTAATCCCTAAAGAAAACATCGAGCCAACTAGCGTACCCGTTAAGAAAAAGGCGACAGCCACAGCGAATTGTGAATGCTCTAAAAAGCTTGCAATCGCGAACATAATTGCTCCACCAAATGACCCAATCATCAAAATATTCCTTCTCCCTACTTTATCTCCTAGTGCACCAAGCGGCACTTGCGTTAAAATACCACCAAATGTAAACACAGATAAAATGATAGGAATCATGCCGACTTCAAAACCTTTGCGTAATGCATAAACAGGGAATAAGGCATTTAACGAAGATTCCAAAAACCCGTAAACGAAAGGACCTAAAAAGGCAATCCACCCAAATAAGATAGCCATTTTATACCGTTGCCATCCTCTGGCATTTAAGTCACCTGTTAAACGCTCAGGCTTTTCATTTTGTAAGAAAAATACAAAGGACCATGCAAATAGGCACATAATCGAAGATACGATAAACGGTAGGGCTTCAGCAATTTCAATTAGCTTCACCATCAGTGGTCCAACGGCAAAACCTATGCTAAATGACAAGCCATAGATGGCCATTCCCTTCCCTAAGCTTTTATGATCTGCTGTACTTGTAATCCATGTTTGTGTTGCATAATGCAGGGCATGATCGCCAACACCAATTAATAAACGAAGGACAAACCAAAAAGTCACACTTTTCCATAAAGGAAATGCAAGTAAAGACGCAAAAACTAGTGCTCCACCAATTAAAATAATCGGTTTATAGCCCCACCTGCGTAAGGGCTGCTCGATAAATGGTGAAATTAGTAATGTTCCTATGTATAAGCCAGTTGCATTCAAGCCATTCAATGCAGAGGATACCCCATCTCGTTCAAATATTATCGAAATAAGCGGTAATAGCATTCCTTGTGAAAAGCCTGATATGGATACAATTAATACTAAAATGGTAAATCTTTTTTTGCAGTAATCTGAGAAGTACGTCATTTTTTCCTCCAACATCAAGTCATTCTTCCAAAGAACAGCATACCAAAAAGCCTTAGCGCTCACCACATGTGATTTTACGCTAAGGCCTAACTAATACTTATCCTCATTTAATTGTATAAACACGAATTTCGGCTTTTGAGTATTACCGAGTACTTGTTTAAACTCCCTCCTTTTCGAGTTAGCGTTGCAAATGACTTTTTTTCGATCAGCTCCTTTACTTTATCTTAAAACAACTTTAACATACATCTTCAATATTGTAAATATTCTGTCTATTGTTTTTTGAAATTAATCTTTTAGTCCTAGGTGTTTACCTAAACATTGAAATTTAAGCTCAAATCAGCTACGATGAAAGGGATGAAATGAGGTGTACGAATGTCAAAGCCAATCACTGATAAAGAGCAGCAAGTAACCTATTTAAAAGAGCGTCTTGAGATGTTTTTAGAAGTATTAGATGCCCTTGACCCTGAAACAGCTGAGTTAGAAGATATTGATCGCTTAATCCAAATGATGGATGATTTAGAGGACAAAATGGAGCAGTTTCATGCTCGTGAACAATAATGAATAATAAACAAGCGAGCATCGTGTGCTCGCTTGTTTTTTAATGGCAATCCCAATTATAAAGTACCTTGCTAAAATCTTTATTGATTAACTCTTCCTCTGTGATAAAGAAATTGCCTACACCACAATCGCCCCAAAGAATATTATCGCCGATACTATCTATCTGTAACAGCATAATGATTGAATCTGTATAATCACCGTATGCTCGTGGATCTTCTTGCGTAAAGAATGGATATCCCCCTATTTTATGACCATCACCAGTCATAGCATCATAAAAGCCGTCTTCTAATGCCTCGTCATTCTCCAAAGCTGTTAAGATACTTGCGTACATGTCATTGCTTCTAAAATCATCAATCGACATCGGTTCAACATCTGCCTTAAAGGATAATGCCATTTCACGCTCCACGGGAAAATATAGTTCCTCATCATCTATTTCTACAAATGAAAAGTCTTGAATAAGCTGTGCTTCATCTTGCGTAATTTGTTCATGGAAAATTACACGAAAGCCTTCTTGATTTTGCCCATTATCAAAATCCATTCCTAAAACATCGTCATAACCATCAATATAAAACTGCAGTATTCCCTCTTCTGGGAAATGGGGTAGGTGCTTTGGTACCTCTGCAAAGTTAATTTGAGCTAATAGCTTTAACGGTTGTCCCTTCGTATTTTTTGGATATTCCATCGCCAACGGAAAATAAGGATCTCCTGCAAACTTACTTTGAAACAAAGATGTTTTACTTATCTTCGTATCAACCAATACAACAGGCTTCACTGTTCCTTCTATTAACGGTCTATATTGTTCAAACGCTTCTGGTATTTCAAGTAATGTTTTAGCAGCCATACAAGTTCCTCCTAATAATGGATTTATCCTCATTTTAGAACAAACGTTCTATAAAATCAATACTCTCCTACCAAATAAGGACTCTTTTTTTCATTAGTTGAAAAGAGTATAATGTAACGTGGAAATAATCAATTTTTCTATGGGGGGCAATACCAATGAATCTACAAACTTTGGAGAAAAGTCTTTACGATTTAATTACTGAAACATCTACGAATTTACCTAAGGATGTACGTCGTGCTATTAAAAAAGCAAAAGAAGCTGAGAATGCTGGTACACGTGCAGCAATGAGCTTAGACACAATCGCGAATAATATTATTATGGCAGAAGATAACGTGTCACCAATTTGCCAGGATACAGGATTACCAACTTTCAAAATCTATACTCCTGTTGGCGTAAACCAATTAGAAATTAAAGCTGCAATCAAAAAAGCAATCAATGATACAACTGCAGATGCTAAATTACGTCCAAATGCGGTGGATTCATTATCTGGTGCAAACAGTGGGAACAACCTTGGAGATGGTTTGCCAGTAATGAAATTTGAGCAATGGGAAAAAGATTACATTACAATTAAGTTAATTCTAAAAGGTGGCGGCTGTGAAAACAAAAACATTCAGTACAGTTTACCATGTGAATTAGAAGGTCTTGGTCGTGCAGGTCGTGACTTAGATGGTATTCGTAAATGTATTTTACATTCTGTTTACCAAGCTCAAGGTCAAGGCTGTTCTGCTGGTTTCATTGGTGTAGGTATTGGTGGAGACCGTTCTTCTGGCTATGATTTAGCAAAAGAGCAATTATTCCGTCATGTTGAAGATACAAATCCAAATGCTGATCTTGCAAAATTAGAAGAGTATGTAGTTAAAACAGCTAACACATTTGGTATCGGTACAATGGGCTTCGGTGGTGAAGCAACATTACTAGGATGTAAAATCGGCGTAATGCACCGTATCCCTGCTTCTTTCTATGTATCAGTAGCGTATAATTGTTGGGCTTACCGTCGTATGGCTGTGGACATCGATCCTCAAACTGGCGAAATTATGAACTGGCACTACCAAGAAGGTGAAAAAATTACCTTCAAAGAAAATGAAGTAGCTGCTACAACAGAAGATACAACTACAGATGTAGTCGAGCTTACTGCGCCAATTACTGAAGAACAGATTCGTTCACTAAAAGTTGGTGATGTCGTTTCTATTACTGGTCGTATGTATACTGGCCGTGACGCCATCCACCACCATTTAATGAGCCACGATGCACCAGTTGATTTAAATGGACAAGTTATTTATCACTGTGGACCTGTAATGGCTAAGGATGAAGAAGACAATTGGACAGTAAAAGCTGCTGGTCCAACTACTTCTATTCGTGAGGAGCCTTATCAAGGAGATATCATGAAAAAATTCGGTATCCGTGCTGTCATTGGTAAAGGTGGAATGGGACCAAAAACATTAAAAGCGCTTAATGAACATGGTGGCGTTTACTTGAATGCAATCGGTGGAGCAGCTCAGTACTATGCAGACTGCATTAAAGGCGTTGATGGTGTTGATTTAATGGAATTTGGTATTCCTGAAGCTATGTGGCACTTAAATGTTGAAAACTTTACAGCAGTTGTAACAATGGACTCACATGGTAACTCACTACATGCAGATGTGGATAAATCATCATTAGAAAAGCTTGCTTTGCATGCGGAAAGAGTTTTCTAATTAAATAATAGGTAGCAGTAACCCATTTTATTGCACAATTTTGTAAGGCACAGAATATTCCTAGTGAATAGACTGTGCCTTTTTCTATTTAAAAGTCTTTTTCAAATTGTTTTAATCTCCTTCAAACTTCCTACTTTATTTTTACAAATTCCTTTGTTATAATAATTCTAAATAAAAGAGATGGTAAATGAAATCCATTTTCAATTGAACATCTCTATAAAATGTTATTTAATAAAGGTTTTGATATTGATTTTCATTATCAGGAGGGATATGAATGGAATACTCTAATCGAGAAAATATAAATTTAATTGAGAAAATAAAAGAACATGCAGAATTAATCGCTGCATTGATGGCCGGTATTTTCATCTTACTTGCATGGCGTTTAGACACAGGTGGACAAACAACGGCTTCTGTTCTACTGTATTTAATTGCCTTTTGCGTGGGTGGTTTCGCGAAAGCAAAAGAAGGTATTGAAGAAACGATAGAAGAACGAAAGCTAAATGTTGAGCTGTTGATGGTATTAGCGGCGATTGGTTCAGCAGCAATAGGCTATTGGACAGAGGGCGCTATCCTTATATTTATTTTTGCGGTAAGTGGTGCACTAGAAACATATGCGATGAATAAAAGTCATCGCGAAATATCAGCCCTTATGAATTTACAGCCAGAAGAAGCTTGGTTAGTGCGTGGTGGATTTGAGCCTATGAAGGTGTCAGTGTCCACATTACAAATCGGTGATCATTTATTGATTAAACCAGGTGAACGTATTCCAGCAGATGGTATTATTTTCAAAGGCCAGTCGTCCATTGATGAATCAGCTATAAGTGGAGAGCCACTGCCTATCTCAAAAAGCGAAGGGGACGAAGTATTTGCGGGCACAGTAAACTTAAATGGTGCAATTACAATGGAAATGACAAAGGCGAATTCAGAAACACTTTTCCAAAAAATTATACAGCTCGTCCAAAGTGCTCAAAGTGAAAAATCTCCCTCTCAACAATTCATCGAAAAGTTTGAAGGGACCTATGTAAAATTTGTTTTACTAGGTGTTGCCATTATGATGTTTCTTCCCCACTTCTTGCTTGGCTGGGACTGGACAACAACATTTTACCGAGCAATGGTGTTATTAGTGGTTGCTTCTCCTTGTGCACTCGTAGCATCCATTATGCCTGCCACACTCGCTACTATATCAAATGGTGCAAAAAATGGTGTGCTGTTTAAAGGTGGTTTACATTTAGAGCATCTTAGTGTATTACGTGCCTTGGCTGTCGATAAAACAGGTACTTTAACTCAAGGCAAACCAGTTGTTACAGATTTTATTGTCCGAGATGGCGTAGAGCGTGATATGGCTTTAGCAATTCTTGCAGGAATCGAATCTCAATCCAATCACCCCCTTGCCCAAGCTATTACCTCGTATGCTAAGGCTGAGGGAATCCACGCATTGCCACAAGCAACGATTGAAGATATTCCTGGCTGGGGGATAAAAGGAACGATTCATAATGAAGCTTATCAAGTAGGTAAACCAGAGTTTGTTGGTGCACAGCTTGCTAGTGATTTTGCCAACAATGCGGCTACAAAACTTGCAGCCGAGGGCAAAACAGTTATTTTCATTCGGGATCAACATGGGATTGTTGCATTAACAGCGCTAAAAGATACTGTACGCAACGAGGCTAAGAAAGCTATAACATTATTAAAAGAGCTTGGTATTCAAGTAGTGATGCTTACAGGTGACAACGAAAAAACGGCCAAAGTTATTGCGCAGGAAGCTGGCGTTACTGAATATGTCGCAGAATGTCTGCCTGAAACGAAGGTTACTGAAATGAAACGCCTACTTACACAGCATCAATTCGTTGGCATGGTAGGCGATGGTATTAATGATGCCCCTGCATTGGCTACGGCAACTACTGGCATTGCTATGGGTGAAGGAACAGACGTTGCGCTAGAAACAGCCGATGTTGTGCTGATGAAAAATGACTTATCGAAAATCGCCTATGCTGTTCGTTTATCACGTAAAATGCAACGTATTGTGAAACAAAATATTTTCTTCTCTATTGGGATCATTATGTTATTAATTGCCTCTAACTTTTTACAAGTAGTCGACTTACCTTTAGGCGTAATCGGGCATGAAGGGAGTACAATACTAGTTATTCTAAATGGTTTACGTATGCTCAATAAAAATGTTTAACATCAATCATGCCTCAGCGTAATTGCGTCCTAATTTTTTTAGAGCTTGCTCGAAAAAATCTGTGACATCCGCTGGGGCTTCAATATTGTTTCAGTCGTTGTGTAAACACCCATTGAACAATTGGTGCATTTAAAATAGCCTCGCTACTCTTTATGAGTTTAGCGAGGCTTTTGTTAATGCTTATTATTTCCTTATCGACGAATTTCCTTTTGAAGTGCTCTTTTCTGCATGGTAGCGTTTAATACGCCACCAAAGATTAAAATGATTCCCGTAAAGTATAGCCAGAGCATTAAAATAATGACGCCACCAATACTACCATATGTAGCAGAATAATTTGCAAAATTATTAATATAAAAAGAGAAACCATATGTGACTGCTAACCAAGCAAGTGTAGCAAACATCGCCCCTGGCCATACGCCCATTACTTTCAAACGTGGACTGGTATTTGGCACAAACCAATAGATGCCCATTAAAACAACAAAAATCAGTAATGGCGGTATCGACCATCTTAATCTATGCCAGACAGATTCAAATTGCTCCTCTATTCCGACGATTGAGAATAGGAAATGTCCAATTTGCTGTCCGAAGACGGGTAATAAGAGAGCAACAGCAATAACAATGACGAGGGCGATTGTAAAAACTAATGATAAGCCCCTATCTAATATACCTGCTCTCCCCTCTGTATCGTAGGCTTTATTTAAAGAACGAATGAGTGCATTAATGCCTTTAGATGCAGACCAAATTGTACCAAGAACCCCAATGGACAATAAACTACTGTTTCGATTCGTTAAAATCTCATTCAGTGTATTTTCAATAAGCTTATACACTTCATCAGGTAGTACATTCACTAAAAATGCATAGACCTGTGTCGTTTCTAAGTTAAGATATGGTAGTAGTGTCACTAAGAAAATAAGTAAGGGGAAGAACGATAGTAAAAAGAAATAAGCCAATTGTGCAGCAAGCGCAGATATTTCAACTCGCTTGAGCCGACCTATTAAATCTTGGATAAAGCCCTTGGATGTCATAATATCAATCGCTCCCTCCTCTGGAGAGACAAACGATTTTACAAACCCAAAAGCGTTATGCAATGTTGCTTTATTCTTTTCCATACAATTCCTCCTAAAACGACCTTTACTCCTTATCAGGTAAAGTAAAGGCTGATTTCGTATCTTCAATCATTCCCTGTATCGTGGAAGGTAAATCCTTAAATTCATCCACCTTTTCGGCAATTGTGTTGACATTATCTGACACGCTTTCACAAAGCACCTTTGCCGCTAATACTTTTTCCTCAACCAAAACCTGCAATTCTTCTCGATTTGCTGCATAGTATGAGATGGCTTCCTTCATCTTTTTTGTTGAGGCAATTGTTTTTTCACGTGTAGCACGATCTAACATACTTAATGCTGCTCCTACTGCTGCTCCTGCTACAATAGATGCGAATAATTTACTTTGACCCATATTAAAACCCCCTGCTTGTATAGTTGCATATTCCCTATTATTTCATAAATAAACAGTCTACTGCACTTATTCTACCCAATAACAGTCTATTTTTAAAGCAATGCCCAAATACGGAGTTGACATTTTTTTTATTCAATGAAATGATATGTGCGAGGATTATGAAAGGTAGGGTAAAAAATGGATTTATCTGTTCCATCTAAAGAAAACGTTGTGTATATGGTCGATCAAATGAAGGACAAGCTTCGCATGGTGAATGTCGATGCGATGAAATCAGAAAACTTCGATGAAGCCAATTATGAAGATTTAGTGTATTTATATGAAATGGTTATGAAAAGAGAAACTTTTAGTCCAAGTGAAATGCAAGCGATTGTTGCTGAGTTAGGATCTTTACGTAAATAGGTAAAATGAAAAGCTATTAGCGAAAGACATTTGTCTGCTGCTAATAGCTTTTTTATTACTGTACTCTAAGTTTCTGAACCATCCTCAGTAACTAATGGTTGAATTAATACTTCTACACGACGATTCTTCGCACGTCCTTCCGCTGTGTCATTCGGTGCGATCGCACGATACTCGCCGTTTCCTTTTGCACTAAAGCGTGTAGGATCTAATTGGTCATTACTTTCAATAAGCAGTTCTAAAAATTTCGTTGCACGCATTACAGATAACTGAAAATTCGATGTAAAATTCGGACCTGCTGGTACATTATCTGTATGACCTGTAATGACAATATTTCGAGCTGGATCAGATTCCAGCATAGTTGATAGCTCTTTGGCAATAGGGACATACTCAGGTTTAACTGTTGCTTGCCCTGGATCAAATAAAATACTATCACGGATTGTCACAAGCAGCCCTTCATCGGTCATTTCTGTGGCGAATTGATCTTCCATTTCATTGACTGCAATAAAATTATCCACACTATCTTTTATTTCAGCTAACTCCTGTTGATCCTTTAAATAGGCGGAGTTTTGCTGTGGCGTTTGGTCGCTATCCGCATTCGGAGTAGGCACTGGTGCAGGTTGCTCTAGAAAACTAGTTCCACCATCAAATACTTGATTAAAAACTGCCGACATTCTTTCTAGCTTTTCTTGGTCGACTGAACTTGAGGCAAACAAAATAATAAACACGGCTAGCAGTAAAGTTAAAATATCTGCGTATGGAACTAACCAAGATTCATCAATATGTTCATCATGCTTTTTTTTCTTAGCTTTCTTTGCCAAGGCCACCCGCCCCGCTTTCACCAGAAATTTGACGACGTTCTTCCATCGTTAGGTATGATGAAAGTTTCTGTTCAATTACACGAGGAGCCTCCCCTTCTAATACTGAAAGGATACCCTCAATCATCATTCTCTTTTGTTTTACCTCTAAAGCAGACTTACGCTTTAGCTTGTTCGCAAATGGATGCCATAAAACATACCCTGTAAAGATACCGAGTAATGTAGCCATGAAGGCAGCTGAAATAGCATGTCCTAGCTTTTCGATATCGTTCATATCAGCCAATGCGGCGATTAACCCTACTACTGCACCAAGAACCCCTAAAGTAGGTGCATATGTACCTGCTTGTGTAAAAATAGCTGCTCCACTAGTATGACGCTCTTCCATCGCTTCTACTTCTTCCGTTAGAACATCACGTATGTAGTCAGCATTTTGACCATCAATTGCTAATGTAAGACCATTTTTCAAAAATGGGTCTTCAATTTCTGAGGCTTTACTTTCAAGCGCTAATAACCCTTCACGACGAGCTAAGTCAGCCCATTGTGAAAACATTTTAATAATCTCTATATCATTCGCTAATTTTGTTTCTTTAAAAAGAATTTTAAATAGCTTTGGTACACGCTTTAACTCCTGCATCGGAAAGGCAATTGTTACTGCGGAAATAGTACCAAAAATGATAATTAGGATAGCTGCAGGGTTATAAAATGCAGATAAACTAACACCCTTCATTACCATCCCTGTTAATAATGCTACTAAAGCAAGTATTAACCCTATAATCGACGACTTATCCATTCTAGAACCTCCAAATCTACTATCTAATGTTATTTCGTCTTTTTTTCCATATTTTAAATATATAATCCTAGTATAAATGTATTTCATATATTTTTCGATGTAATTAATGCTTTTTATTCACATTTCGACCATTTTTGATTATATTGAATTAAGAATATTACACTTAACTGTCTTAAATTGAAAGGGGATATGATTTTGTTATTATCGTTGGACACAAAATTACTAAAATATGCAGAGTTAGCGGTGAAAGTAGGAGTAAATATCCAAAAAGATCAGTATCTTTATATAAGCTGTTCGACTGATAATCTAAAACTCGCACAAATAATTACTAAAATAGCCTATAAAAATGGTGCAAAACAAGTTTTTGTCGATATATCCGATGATGAACTTGTACGTGCTCGCTATGAAGGAGCACCAAAAGACTCATTTGATTTCTTCCCACCTTGGAAAGTGCAGGAACGTGAATGGTTAGCTGAACACGGTGCTGCTTTCTTAAGCATTAGTTCTCAAAATCCAGATTTATTAAAAGGAATTGAACGTGATAGAATCATGACATTCCAAAAAGCATCTGGTCAAGCACTTGCAAACTATTATCAGTGGCTACAGGCAGATAAATTTAGCTGGTCAGTCATTGCTGCACCTTCTAAGGCTTGGGCAGCAAAAGTATTTCCTCACTTACCAGAAGAACAACAAATAGATGCATTGTGGGAAGCTATCTTTGCAGCAACACGTATTGACGTTGATAACTCTGTTGAAGCTTGGCATGCCCATGATCAGGAATTACATAGCAAAGCTGATTATTTAAATGCAAAGCAATTTAAGACACTACACTATACTGCTCCAGGTACGGATCTAACAATTGAACTGCCTCCACATCATGTGTGGGCAGGCGGTAGTAGTATTAGCACACAGGGCCAAACATTTATGGCCAATATGCCAACTGAAGAAATTTTTACAGCACCTTTAAGAACAGGTGTTAATGGTTATGTAACAAGCACTAAGCCTTTAAGCTATGGCGGCAATATTATAGACAATTTCACATTAACATTTAAAGATGGTCGGATCATTGACGTCAAGGCGGAGCAAGGCCAAGAAATTTTAGCTTCCCTTATTGAAACGGATGAAGGTGCTCATTACCTTGGGGAAGTAGCATTAGTACCACATAAATCACCTATTTCACAATCGAACTTATTATTTTACAATACATTGTTTGATGAAAATGCATCCAATCATTTAGCCATTGGTAGTGCCTATGCCTTTTGCATTGAGGATGGTAAAGAAATGACTACTGAGGAGCTAAGTGCGCATGGACTTAACCAAAGTTTGACACATGTAGACTTTATGATCGGCTCGAGCAACATGAATATAGATGGAATAACACAGGATGATCAAATAGACCCAATATTCCGCAATGGAAATTGGGCATTCTAAATAATCCATTCCTACTAATAGTATTCTAGGCTAAGTATGTTAAGGTTGTCATAAATTATCCTTAGATTTTCCTAGTAACCTATTGTATAATTGTTTTAGGGAAATTTAGTAGATCATTTAAGTAGAGAGGAGCTCTAATAATGTTCATTACAACTGTTCTTGGCTTTTCAGCAGTTTTATTAATTTCAACAGGATTCTTCATCCACTACCTACAAGTTGGTTTAGATAGCAAGTCTTCAGTAACTGTAGATCCAAAGCCAAACGAAAAATTTTAATGTGTAAAAAACAGCTACTATATAGGTAGCTGTTTTTTTATAGCTTACAAGTTATTTAATCTACTAAAGCGTATGAAACTGCTCCTTTATTGTAAAAATTATCTGAATAAAGTCTTTATTGTTTGCATATTGAAAATTTTGCTCTACAATATTTTTTGTAAGGAAGGGAGCAATATTCATGACAATGTTACAAGATATTCTAGAATTTAACAAAGAGTTTGTACAAGAAAAAAAATATGAACCATTCATCACTACGAAATATCCTGATAAACGTATTGTTGTTTTATCTTGTATGGATACTCGTCTTGTAGAGCTTTTACCAAAAGCGATGAATTTGCGTAATGGCGATGTAAAAATAGTGAAAAGTGCTGGTGCGTTAGTGAGCCATCCTTTCGGTGCAGTTATGCGTAGTTTATTAGTTGCTGTCTACGGCCTACAAGCCGATGAAGTGTATGTCGTGGGACATTATGACTGTGGTATGAGTGCGGTTGATCCTGATGCCATGCTAAGTGAAATGGTGAAGCGAGGCATTGATCCAGAAACCATCAAAATGTTGGAATATTCCGGTTTTGATTTAAAGGATTTTTTACGAGGTTTCGGTGATGTAGCAACAAGTGTTAAGAAAAGTGTCGATACAATTCGTAATCACCCTTTAATGGTAAAAGACGTGCCTGTCCACGGTTTAATTATTGATCCGAATACAGGTCATCTAGATATAATTGAAGACGGTAACAAACAATAAAATGACTTTTTGATGTACAGTAATAAATGAACAAGTGCCTACCCCTCACTACGGGAGATAGGCACTTGTTATTCTATTCATCCTCTAAACGTGCATACATATAATGATCTACCCAGTGACCATTGATATACAGCAGCTTTCTTAGCAGACCTTCCTGTTGAAATCCAGCCTTCTCTAAGACACGCATGGAGGCGCTATTTTGTGTCGACACATATGCCTCTACACGATGTAGACCAATTTGCTCAAATGCGAATCGAACCACCATATTCACAGCTTCTGTGACAATGCCCTTCCCTACGTAAATTTCATCCATCGCATAGCCAACAAATGCACTTGAGTATGGTAAGCGTTTTACAGCATAAAGTGCAATATGTCCTATTAGATTGTTTGTACCATGCTCAAAAATACCAAACGTAAATTCTCGCTTTGACTCCATTAAATAGAGACTTTCTTGAATTTTTTTGTATTGAGCGTCAACTGTATAGTATTCAGGTCTTTGCAGTGGCTCATATATAGACCAAAAGTATTTATTTCGGCTTACGAGACCCATTAAACTTCGTGCATCTTTTTCTTGGAATGTGCGGATGTAGCATTTTTCCCCCTTTATCGTTACCACATTCCCACCCTTTTTTCTTAATAGATTCCAAATTTTAAGCACCATTCTCCACACTAGCCTTCCAATAAATATCAATACATTCCTTTTTTGTTACATTGGCTACAATCCATTGATTGAAAACCCTATTTATATTTTATTGTATGTAAAAAAAGATGCTGCTACAACCAAAACAGCTCATGTCTTATTGTCATAGCAGCACAATTCAATTATTTAGTTTTTTGTTCTTTCTTTTTCTCGTTTACTATTTCCAAACTGGATGATTCAGCATCCTCTAGTTGTGCATTGTCTAACACATTTGTTAAATGAAGACCACGTCTTTGAGCTTCTCGTTCAATGTGTGCAATTGTTTCTTGAAGCACCTGAACACGTGCATACTTTTTGTCATCTCCAGCGACTAAGATCCAAGGAGCATCTTTTTTATCGGTCTTTTCAAACATTGCATTTGCTGCTTCAATATACTGCGGCGATTTATCACGATTGCGCCAATCTTCAGCTGTTAGCTTCCAAGATTTATAAGGATTTTGTTCACGTTCTTTAAAGCGTTTTAATTGCTCCTCATCTGAAACATGAAGCCAGAACTTAATAATTATGTAATCTCCTGCAGTTAAGATCTTCTCAAAATTATTAATTTCTTCATAAGCACGAGACCATTCATCCTTCGTTGCAAATCCTTCGATGCGTTCTACTAATACGCGACCATACCATGAGCGATCAAAAATAGCGATTTGTCCATGTTGAGGCAATTTTCTCCAAAATCGTTGTAAATAGTTGTAGCGTAATTCATGTGCTTGAGGAGCAGATATAGGGTGTACAACATAACCGCGTGGATCGACGCGTTCGATTAATCGTTTAATAGCGCCACCTTTACCAGCCGCATCCATTCCTTCAAATACCAAGATTAAGCCAATTTTATTTTTTAATAAAAACTGTTGCGCGTTTAACATTTCATATTGGAGTACTTTTAATTTCTTTTTATACATCTTTTTGTCTAGTTCAATGGATAGGTCTAGATTTTTCAAATTTTGTGCCATGAAACTTCACTCCTTTTATTTGGATATTCTTATTGTACTAAAGAAATATATGGATGCCTATCAGGCATGGTAAATTGTAGATATTATTAGTAAAACAACACGATACATTGTTAGGAATTTCCGTTATAATAAAAAAAGTGACAGTACTATACTTATTTGTCTTTTCCCTATACAATCTAACACGAAGGGAGAGGAAAACATGCCTCGGTTTATCATGATGACAATCTCTTATCTTGTCTCAATCATCCTAACCTTTTCATCCTTTTTCGTGAACATCAACGGTCAATCTTCGCTAGAAATCGCTAATCGTTTTTCTGTAGTATTTGCACCGGTTAGTATAAGTCATGTAATTTGGATTATCATTTATTTATTACTCGGTTATTGGTTAGTTATGAACATCAAAAAGACAACTTTGAAACAGTCTGCGCTCTTTAGTTGCATAAATATATTGCAAGCATTGACGGTATACGTCTGGCATCATGAGTTATTTATTGTTTCTCTTGGCATTACATTACTCTTAGTCTTGTATTTATTTATGCTGTATAATACGTACCCTCTTCAGGACAAAGCCTTGTCTGGTCGTATTCCTTTCTCCATTTATTTAGCATGGATGACATTTATTTTTATCACAAATACAAGCTTTACATTAACGGCTTATGGTTGGAACGGCTTTGGTCTTAGTACGCCTCTTTGGGCAGTGATTTTACTAACATTGGGAGGAGCCATTGCGCTACATATCCGTTTCCATCACTTTGATGTTATGTATCCAAGTGTTTTTATTTGGGCTTATATTGGAATCGCCATACATAATGGTTTTGATGAGCTACTTGTCACTACAGCCGCCTTATTTTTATGTGGTGTTCTCTTTGTTGGCATTTTATTTATTAAAAAAAATCCTGCCTACCAAAAATAAATTGGTTAGCAGGATTTTTCATTATATCCTATTCTTCGTCTAATGACGTTAGGATAATTGGTTTATCCTTTGTCACAATGACTGAATGTTCGATTTGAGCTACAAGTGATTTATCAGGTGTCACGAATGTCCAGCCATCACCAGCTTCTACGATATGCTCTGCTTTTGCTGAGATAAATGGCTCAACCGCAAGCACCATACCTTCTTTCATGATGGTAGAATCCCATGCATCATAATAGTTTAAAATATGATTTGGCTCATCATGTAAAGATTTACCTAAGCCATGACCTGTTAAATTCATAATAACAGTTAAGTCATTAGCATTCGCCTCACGTTCAACTGCTTTACCAATTTGATTTAATTTAGATCCAGCCTTTACCTTTGTCATTGCTCGATCAAAGGCACTTTTGGCAACACGGCATAGCTTTTCTTTGTCTTCATAGCCTTCACCAACAACAAATGAAATACCTGTGTCAGCAAAGTAGCCGTTTAAGGAGCCAGAAACATCAATATTCACAATATCTCCTTCTTGAATAACACGCTTCCCTGGAATACCATGCGCCACTTCTTCATTGACACTAATACATGTATACCCAGGGAAATCATATTCTCCCTTCGGTCCAGAAATAGCGCCTGCCTCCGCAAACATGCGGCCAGCAATTTCGTCTAGTTCAAGTGTTGTAACACCTGGTTTTGTTGCAGCTTTCATCGCTTCGCGAATTTCAGCACAAATGCGTCCTATTTTTTTAAAAGCTTCAATCTCTTCTTGTGTTTTTACAATCATGTATAACGTCCCTTTCATCTAATATCTATTCTTTAATATAACATAACTTTTTATGCGTATAACGATAAACGCTTTAAATATTGTATGCTTTCCTACTTTGCAAAGTGCTATAAGAGCTATTCACAACAAAAAAGTCCCCCCACTCATGTGAAGGGACTTGCATTAAGCTTTTCTTTGCATTAATTGTGGAGCGGCTGTGAATAAAAGAACACCAACGATAGCCGTTAATATAGTTGCTGGTAGCATATATGTACCGTTATAGATGATGGAATAGATCCAAGCATTTTGATCGCCAGCATATTCTGCAAAAAATACAGCACCAGCAATTGTATGTGCCGCGTATCGTAAGAAGCCTGCGAAAACGGTACCTATTATAATATAAAGTGCCATTTTTGTTTTGTTCATATGTTTAGCAGCGTCCAACACTGGTCCACGTACAACTGCCGCTAATCCTACAACTGTAAAAGCAACACCATAATCTAGTAATCCTTGTAGCCAGTGCACGATATAGGAACCAAACATTGTTTGCATAACACCCACAAGTAGTCCCGTTGTTAGCCCAGCTACTAGGCCCCAACGAAACGCGATTAACATAATAGGTACCATGACAAGACTAACTGAGCCACCTTGTGCCCATACTTTAAAGGATACCTGATCAAGTACTAGCCCAATTGCTGCAAATATCGCAATCTCCACTAGCATTAACAGTCTTTTTTTGTCCATACATATTCTCTCCTTTGTTCCGATGTAGGATACAAGAGCAGGAATAGAAATGCGCTGATATGTCTCTTTCTGACACCATTTTCCCCCGAGAATGAAAAAACGATGCCAGGACAGAGCCTCACATCGTACAAGTGTCGGTTTCTATCCACATCCCTACGCAAGCGTTAACTTACAGGTTCGAAGAGTCAAGGCATTACGTGCCCAGTCTCAGCTGACATCATCAGCTCCCCTTGTGGTCGTTACATCTGAATTTATTTGAACATTTTCATTGTACGCAAAGGCTAGGAGGATTACAACCTCTTCCATACATTATTTTTTTGAAACTTTGCTATTATTCATGCGTAAATATTAAAAAAGGAGGTACAACTATGGAGAATCAAAAAATTTTAGCTGCCTTTAGTTATCTTAGTATTTTCTTCGCCCCTTTCATCGTTCCATTAATTGTGTACATTGTGACAAAAGATAGTGATGTAAAAAAACATTCGATTCGTGCACTTGTCTCTCATTTAATTCCTTTTGTTTTTGGCATCCTGTTCTTTATTGTCTTTGTTTTTTCCACATTTAGTTTAGATCCAACCTCCAGTAATAATACAGTGATGATTATTTGGTTTGCTTCATTCGCCATCTATGCCCTCGTCTCACTTGGTATTGTGATCTGGAATATTATTCAGGCTGTTCGCGTTATCCGCTAATGTTTTATTTTTAAGAGAAACAGGTAGTAGTAATTGTAAAAGGAGCTGTTTTTGAATGAAAGTATCAAACGTTGTGAAAACCGCAGTAAAGTTAGCACCGATTGTTATTCCTATCGTCAGGAAAGTAATGGCTGCAAAAAAGGGAACAACGCCTACAGCCACACCTCGAAAAAAATAAACGAAGGCGTATTCCTTTTTTTCGGAAATACGCCTTCGTTTTATTTCACTTCAAAATGTGTTTGACTATGTCCATTCAATGTTTTTTCTACATGTAAAACTGCTGGCATCGCAGATTTCAATTCAGGTACATGAGAAATAACACCAATCATACGACCAGAATCCTGTAAATCAATTAATGTATCAATTGCCTTGTTTAGTGATTCCTCATCGAGTGAACCAAAGCCTTCATCAATAAACATCGTTTCAATATGAATATTACCTTGGAAGCTTTGAATCACATCTGCCATTCCCAAAGCAAGACTTAGCGAAGCATTAAATTTTTCGCCTCCTGATAATGTTTTAACATCTCGTAATTGATCCGTATAGGCATCATAAACATCAAGACCAAGTCCACTTTGCTTTGCATGCTTTTCCAATCTATCTGAGCGTCTGAGCTCAAATTGACCGTTTGATAAATGATACAGCCGTATATTGGCAGCTTCTGTAATTTGATCTAAATAATTAATTTGTATATAACGCTCAAAGGATAGCTTTTTCGCGTTTTGTCCGTTTAATAATCCATAGAGTTCCTTTACTCGCCCTGCTTCCTGTTCAAGTAAATGAAGCTCTCTCGCTATTTCTTCTACCTTTTCAATAAAGCCCTGGCATGCTTGTGCAAAGCCATTCATCTGTTGCAAACGTTTAAATGCTTCCTCATAGGAAATACGATGCTGTTCTACCCTTGCTTCCATCAACACTAAATCTTGCTTCTCTTTCCCTTGAAGATATGTAGCCCCTTCGGTAATTTGGATTTTCAAAGTGTGGACTTGTAAAGCATAGTCGCTGCATGTTTTTCGAAGGGCATCTAATTGCATGGCACTCCGTTTGGCACTAGCATATTCCTCGTAGCTATTGAAACCTATTTCCTGCATATTTGCTGAAAATTGCTGAAGCTTTTCATTCATTTTGAGCTGTAATTCCTCAAAAGACTGTTTGGCAATTTCTACAGTTAATTTTGCATTGCTAGCCGCTTCCTTTGCCACATGCAAATTTTCTTGACTCGCTTGCCATCTTTTTTGCAGATTTTCTTTCTGTTTACTGACATCAGTAAGTTGTTGCTTTAATTGCTGTATAGTTGGTAAGTTAGCTGGCATCTGCTTCAGCTGTTCTTCTACAACCGCTTGTAATCTTGTCCATTCTTTCATCTGCTCCGCTAAATATTGCTCTAGTTTGCTCTGCTTGTTTCGTAGCTGTTCTATTTGATCATGCTGATGTTTTATTTTTAATCGCATATCAGCTAATTGGTTATGAATAATTTTTAAGGTAGCAATTTCTTTCTCCACTTCATGTAAAGTAGCGGTGATCTGTGCTTGGTCTTCTTGTTTAATATGCTGTGCCTCAAGTTGTTGACATGCATCTTGAAGAAGTTGTTGTGCAGATGCTAAAAATGCCTCTTGTTCTAGATACTTACGCTCGTCTGAAGATGCCTTTGCTCTTAATGTTTCTACTTCAGCAAGCTCGATAACTTCCAGTTGCTCATTGTGTGCTTTCTGATGAGTCATACTACCACAGACAGGACAAGGGTCCCCTTCCTTCAGCTGTTTGGCTAAAATACTAGCCTGACTCGTCAACCACCGTTGCTGCAATAGCTGAAGTGCCTCATTGCTTTCTTGATAGAGAATAGCTGAAGCGGCTACATCCTGCTTTGCTAACTCTACTGTATTTTTATATTTCTCAACCTGCTTGACTAAAGCTACCTGTTCCCGTAGTTTCGGTAACTGTTCTAAGTAGCCTTCATATGGCTCACCCTGTTTTTCATAGCCCTCCACCGTTTGAGAAAAATGCTTCAATTGCTCTTGTTCTTTTTCCAAAAGCATAAGGTTATCAGTTACTGCTCGTTTCGCTGTTTCAGCATATTGCTCCGCTATTTGCAGCTGTTGTATATTATTTTCATACGCTTCAAATTTCGGCAATAACGCCTGTAACTGCATTTCCTGCTGTAAGATTTGCTGACGTTCAGGCTCTTTAGCCTCTTCTACTGCATATTCTTCTTGTGCACATTGCAACTGTTCTTCTGCCTGCTGTTGTTTAACTTTCGCTTGTTGAAAGGCTTGTTCTTTTACGTTCAGTTCAGCACGTAAATCCCTGCCTTGTTGTTCTAGCTGCACAAGTCGCTCTGCTTGTTCTGCTAAAGCAATCTCCTGCTCCTTTGCTTGGTATCTATCCTGCTCTTGTAACAGCATCTGTAGTCGTTGCTGTCGATTAGCTTGCTCATCGAATTGTTCATTAAGCGTTTTAGCTAAGCGATAATATTCTTGCTCTTTTTGATGAAGGCTATATGCTTCATCGTATTGTAGCTGTTCATTTTCTATACATTTCTTATAGAAACTAAACTCCTCATCAAGTGCCTGCGTCAGTTGATGTAAATTTCCCGTATTATCAGCAATCAATGTGAATAAAGAGGAAGAACGTTGTGGTAAGGCGCCGACTATTTGACCAAGTAAATGTTCTTTTAATTGTTTGGCACGCTCAAGGTCACTTTCTGCCTCTTTACGTTTGGCATCAAGCTTTTTTGCCATGACGCCGAAACGATCTGTTTTAAAGATTTTCCGTAGAATTACTTCTTTATTTGTAGAATCAGAGGTTAATAGTTTACGAAATTCACCTTGAGGTAACATCACAATTTGGCTAAATTGATCTTTTGTGAGACCTATAATTTCATGTAATTTCTTATCGACTTCAAGGGTTTGCTGCTTTTCTACAATACTATAATCAAGCTTTCCCTCTTTTACTTCAGCTAGCTCTATTTTCTTCCCAGTAACCGTTTTATTTTTTTCTTTAATATGACCTGGCTGTCTTACGATTTGATAGACTTTTCCATGCATTTCAAAGATGAGTTCTACAGCTGTATAGACATCATCATGAGCAAAGCCGCTTCTCAGTAAAGCTGTATCCTGACGATCCTCCCCACTGCCTGATCCGTAAAGAGCATAGCAAATAGCATCGAAAATGGTTGTTTTCCCAGCACCAGTTTTACCAGAAATAGCAAACAATCGATGTTCTCCTAGTTCTTGAAAATCAATTACTTCCGTGTCTTTATATGGACCAAATGCAGTAATTGTTAACTTTAATGGCTTCATTTTACTGTCTCTCGCTCCTCATCTAATAATTCCTGTAGCATCTCTGTGAAAAGACGTTCCGTATCTTCATCTGGCTGAATGCCGATAATATCGGTGAAAAATGAACGGAATAAATCAATATCCTCTAGTTTTTCAGCTTCCACCACTTGTAGTTCACGTGGCGCATCTTGCCTTAGTACCTTACGTTCCACATGCATAGCGTGCGGAAACACACTACGAATGCGTTCCATCGGTGAAGTCACAGATATTGTATCCGTCAATCTAACAAATACATAGTCCTCACTTGGTGTTTGCCTTAATAAGTCCTCCAGCTGACCTTCTACTACTCGTAAATCTCTTCTTGGCACAAGTTTTCTTTTACTTACTGTGCTATTACCTTGCTCATCTAAATCGATGATTAAAAAGCCTTTCTCATGTAAATGCTCAGATAACGAATATTTTAATGGAGAGCCTGCATAGCGAATGCTTTCGTTTAAGACAAAATGTGCCTTATGTAAGTGCCCAAGTGCCGTATAGTGGAAAGGTTTAAATAAAGCTGCATTTACACAATCTGAACCTCCAATGGAAAGTGGTCGCTCGGAATCACTTGTATTGGCTTCTTCCTCACCATACTTCGTCACAAAGGCATGTCCAACAAAAACATGTCGCTTACTTGTGTCCATGTCTTCCGTGATATGCTCAATAATTTTTTGCATGGCGTCTTGATGAGAACGGATTGATTCTTCTTCAAAGATGTTGCGAATGGCAGCTGGCTCTGCATAGGGTACTAGATGGAAATGTACTTCTCCATGTTGATCATTCAAAACAATAGGTGCATGATTTTTTGTAAATTGGCCCTTGATATATAAACCACTATCCCTCATTAAACGGCTGCCAAAATTTAAACGTCCTGCACTATCGTGATTTCCCGCCACTGCTAAAACAGGAATCTTCTTCTCTAATACTATTTTCGCTAATACATCATTTAATAAATTAACTGCCTCAATAGGAGGCATCGAACGGTCATATAAATCACCTGCGATGATAATTACATCTGGTTTTTCCTCATCTATCGCTTGTATAAATTGTTGAAGAATATCATGTTGATCTTCTGTCATATAGACACCTTGAACAAGCTTTCCTAAATGCCAATCTGCTGTATGAAATATTTTCATTCTTGTACCTCCTAGTCTTCTCTATATTTTAGCATGACTATTCCCTATCTAGTGCTTTCTAACGGTTTAGTAGTTCTAGCCAAAATTGGTTTTCATAGAAAAAAGCATCTTATTAGGTAAGATGCCTTAGATATCGGTTATTTAGATGTATTTGATAAATGCCTTATATCCTGGGAATCCCTGAATAACGTAAGTCGTAAGAGAAGTTTGATGTTGTGCCACTTTTTGCTTCTGAGGTTTCACTGACGATTGTTGCTTTAGGATTTCCTCAAATGATATGGGATTTGGCTCGGGTAATTCTAATGAAGAGATGTTTAAAGCATCACTACCACTATAAACCCGTAAAAATGAGTTAGCCATTTGACGATAGCCTTCGATATTTGGATGAACATCAGCACTATTTGGTAAGTAGTTGGTCGCATTCAATCCAAAGGCATCATAGACATTTATATAAGCCGCTCCAGCTTGTTCTGCTTGATGTTGTAAAATCGTATTTAATCTAACTAGCTGAGCATTGGTTCCTTCCTTTTGCGTCGGATGAACTGTTGGATAAGCAAAATAATAGCCCATGACATAGATCTTTGCTTTAGGCGCACGTTCTTCTAATTCATCCAAAATCGATATCATATTTTTTCTTGCCAAATTTAAAGCGTAATCTGCCTGAAGCTGTGAAAAAGCTAAGGTCCCTGCATTTGGGTTCACTTGGACAAGACGTAATAAATCATTGGCCCCTGCCGAAACCGTAATAAGTGTCGCATTTGCTAATAAATTTTGTGCTTCCTCAGATTGGATTCGTTCTAATACATCTGCCGTAGTAAAGCCAGGAAAGGCAAGTTCTTTTGTATAAAATGATAATTGACCGATCAAGCTTAATTTCATGGCAATCAAATCACTATATCCTGCATCAATTTCTTGGTAGGGTGTTTGACCAGCAGCTAAGGAATCTCCAATCTCCACATAGTTTTCCGTTTGAGCAAAAGCAGATGAAGTCCAATATGTCATGGATAATATCGTTATACCTAACAAGCTCCAAAATCGCTTCATCTGCTCTCCTCCGTTTCTTCTCGTCTAAAGATTAAAAAGCCCAGCTACCCTTACGGAAAATGGGCTCAACCGTACCATCCGGTAAAATACCATCAATGTCCATTTCACCACTGCCAATCATGAAGTCTTCATGTGTCACAGAAATATTGGCACCCAATGCCTCAAGTTGGCCGTTTTCTAGGTCTCTACCGCCTTCTAAGCAAGTCGGATATGCCTCACCAATAGCTAAATGGTTTGAAGCATTTTCATCAAATAGCGTATTGAAATATAAAATCTCCGACGCTGAAATTGGTGATTCGTGAGGGACAAGTGCCACTTCACCTAAATAGCTTGAGCCTTCATCCACTTGAATAAGCTCTTGCAATAAATCATGCCCTACTTCAGCCTCTGCCTTAATAATTTTGCCCTCTTCAAATGTTAGTTTAAAGCCATCGATGATATTGCCCTGATAAACTAATGGCTTAGTATTACTAACATAACCGTTTACACCTTGTTTCATTGGAAGTGTATAAACTTCTTCTGTTGGCATATTGGCCACAAAGACATTATCTTCTGGTGTTTTACTACCACCAGTTAGCCATTTATGCTGTGGTGCTAAAGCGATTGTTAAATCTGTACCAGGAGCTGTATAGTGAAGTTTTGCATACTTTTTATTATTTAAAAGCTCTGCACGCGATTCTAAATTAGCTACATGCTGACGCCAATTGTCAACTGCATTGCCTTCCCCGATATGCACCGTTTTAAAGATAGCTTCCCATAATGCAGGCACCTGCTGCTCTTCTGTTAATTGAGGGAATACCTTTGCCGCCCATTTAGCTGAAGGAACGGCTACAATGGACCAAGCAATTAAATCCTTCATGACTGCATTGCGATAGTTTTTCAATGCTGCCCCTGATACTTTTTGATGTGTTGCTAGTCTGTCTGCAGGAATTCCTGTTAGCTTATCAGGGTCTGCTGCATCTATCCATAGTAGAGCCCCTTTACGTTCAATAAGCTCATCACGCATTTTCACAACCCATTCAGGGAAGCGATTAAATTCCTCCTCGGAAGCATGCTCAAAATAAGCACGATCCAATTCATCATCGGAAAAGTTTACATGAACACGGCCTGCACCAGCCTTATAAGCCTCTTTTACAACTAAACGGGCAAAATCTAAAGCATCCACAGATGTATTGACTAATAAGTACTGACCTGGTTGGATGTTAACACCCACTTTTACTGCAAGCTCTGCATATGCCTGTAATTTCTCTTCAAATGTCATACTATTTCCCTCGCTTCTGTCCAATTGTTTTAGAATTGCCTTCAATTAGCTCGCCATCATGCCATATTTTTTGCACAGGCTTGCCTGGAATTTCCCTTGTCCACTTTTTATAGGTTTTTTCATCACGATAAGATAATAACGTTAATACTTCACCATCTGCTCCCGCACGTCCAGTACGACCAGAACGATGCAAATACTGCTCAATTGTTCGTGGGACATCAACATGAATAACATGTGTTAAACCAGCAATATCTAAACCACGAGCTGCAATATCTGTCGCAATTAAAATACGTGCGTCTCCTTTACGGAATGCATCTAACGCTTTTTTACGTTCTTCTTTCTTCATATCCGAATGGAGTGTGACAATCGGTGCTGAACGGTATTGTAGTTTTGTTTCCTTCATTAATAATTGATCAATATTATTAACAAAAGCCAACGCTCTTAAGCCCTCTGTATGGGAAAGTCGGCGTAGGAAATCCGTTTTATCGCGTTCTTCTACTTTCAAGAAAGAATGAACAACTTTACCGACCTTTAACATATCCTCAGGCTTAATTTTAAAACGTAGAGGCTCAAACATCATACGACTTGCCACTAATTCAATTTCCTCTGTAATAGTAGCCGAAACAACAACAACTTGTCGGCCATAGGCAGAACCTTCTATAAAGGATTTGATAACAACACGGTATTCACGACTTAGTAATTGATCACATTCATCTAAAATAACTGTTTCGACTTCTTTTAGTTTTAATTTTCCTGCTCGTGCTAATTCGTTTAAACGACCAGGTGTTCCAACAACAATCGTTGGCTTTTTCTTCAACTTTTCAATTTGGCGAGCAGAATTGGCACCACCAATCAGCTGCTGAACCGTAATATCTGTGCCAGCTGTCCACTCACGAATGACTTCTACGATTTGCATAGCAAGCTCTTGCGAGGGAGCTACGATCAGTCCTTGTGTTTGCTTTTTTGCCCCATTCACTTTATTTAATAATGGTAAGACATATGCTAACGTTTTACCTGATCCTGTTGGAGATTCTGCTACAATATCTTTGCCCTCAAGCATAGCTGGTATCATTTCATCTTGAATTTTCATGGGTGTTTCAAAGTTCCATTTTGCTTGTATTTCTTCTTTTAATAAATTAATGACTGACATGTTATTTCCCACCTTCTATCTACTTGACACTAGTTTAACACACTCCGTAGGTTCCTACTTTATATGTACGAAAGCAATTATCTAATCGTTTCAAGAAAACATTGCTTCCTTTCATAAAAAATCTGCTTCACTCAACACGGAAAAGTAAGCCTGTCCACAACTCTTTCAAGAATTGTAGCTTACCCGTGAAAAGCAAGCAGATTCTTTTCAATTCATTCAACGACTAATCGACTAATTCATAACCACAAGCCAAAATGGCACATTCAGCTAAAACGATTAATGAATCAATATAAATGTCACTTAGCTTCAAATCTCTATTCACAATAGAAAGCTCTGTACACCCTAATACAATACGATCACAATTTAATGCTAACATCGCCTCTTCTATTGGTTGCCAGTCTTCTAACGTAACATCCTTCCCAGCCTTGACGTAATCATAAATGATTGTCATCACATATGATCTCATTTCATTGTCTGGAACAACGGGTGTAATACCAAACTCCTCAAGCGCTTCCTGATACATCCGTGATGTTAAGGTGCCTGTTGTTGCTAAAATACCAACACGCTTCGCTCCTAAATCAGCAGCACGCTTCGCTGTTTCGCGAATCATATGCAATACAGGTATAGGAGAACCTTCTTCAATTTCATGATAAAACGTATGCGCCGTATTACATGGGATAGCAATTATGTCTGCTCCTACCGAAGCTAGTTTTTTTGCATCCTCAATAATAACTGGAACTGGATTATCCTTTGTATTATCTAAAATAAAAGCCGTACGGTCAGGAATATTTGTATCATTATCAATGATGGTATGTAAATGCTCCTGATCTTTTTGTGCTTTCGTACGTCTTACAATCATTTCTCCAATAAACATTGTTGCAAGTGGACCAACGCCACCAATTATTCCTAAAGTTTGTTTTTTCATGTGTTAGACAGACCTTTATTATTAAAATATTTCTTATAGCTGCGATAAAAGCTTAAATTATCAAGCGTGACATTCAACCAACGTTTTGCATTCATATCCTTATAATTAAAAATAGAATCTGTAGCCATACCTTGACGTATTAAACTTTTCGCTTCAATGACTAGTTGTTCATTTTGTACATATTTGAACAGCACACCATTTGGCACAATGGTCCAAAGATGCTTGTTCTTCACATATGTTAGTGATTGTTTACTTCCACGAACAAAATCGTTCGCGACATACTGCATTAAATTATAGCCACTGGCCGTCACATAATAATTGGAAAGTTCATTATGTAATTCAATACTCAACAATTTATATTGACCATCACGTTCATCATATTTCATATCAAACGCGGCAAAGCCTTGAAATTGTATCGCTTCAAGGAATGACTTCACTTTATCCATTAATTCCTGATGATAGGTTGTCATGATTGCTACATAACGCCCAATGCCTTCTGGAGAATGCTCTTCTAAAATGGGGTTACCCACCGCAAGAAGTTTTGCCTTCCGATCTTGTCCAATATACGCATTCACAACACGCATATTAGCATCTTCTCCAGGAATATATTGTTGAATCATCAGATCATCTCGATAAGCTGATTCTTTATAGATAGCACGTAGTATACTGTCCTTTTCATCCTTATCATATGCAATATATACTTTTTTCTTACCAGGAAAAATACATGTAGCATATTTTGTCATATTCATTGGCTTAATGACAACTGGATAATCAAATGGCATGTCGTAGTCTTCATAATCATTCACCGTGCATACATGTGTTGCAGGGTATTGAAAACCAAATTGTGCGCATAGTTCATACATACTTTCACGAGTTAAAAGTTGATGTGCAAGTGTGGCGTCTACATAAGGAACTAGAAAATCCTCTGCTAACTCCTCTTTATGTTCTACGATTTTTTTGACATAAAATTCATCACAAGCTAATAGCAGTAATTTTTTGTCTTGGAACTCCTCCGCAATGGCTTTTAACGCGGTCACAAACCTTTCTTCGATATGAAGTCGCGGTATCTCACGAAAAGTCCATAAATCACTTTGTTGAATTTTTTCCATGTTCGTATGGTTTAGTGCAAGCGGCTTCACACCATAGGCCTCGTAAAATGCTCTGGCCATGCCATAAGCATTCATTTCATCTCCAAGTAAAACCGGTAAAAAAACGTGCTCAATGGCCATTCTACTCAACTCACTTTTACTTTTTTATTAGTGTAACATACTAACGATTTGTAGCTTATTTATTTATGAACAGCTACAGCCTGTTTGCCTAGTTCCTGATAACTTTTGAAAAATTGATCGACATTGTAAGTAACATACCCTTTTAAAGGATCCATTACGACTACTTTATCACCTAAATGCCCCGTCAAGACGACTGCATGTAAGTTCATAAAAGCATCATGTGGCGTTGTTTCACCTTTATAAATCCAGCCTCTTTCTGCATTTCGTTTAGGCTTCGATAAATCTAGCGTCACCCATGTCACAACAGGAATGCCTTCACGAACAAGCTGTAAAATATCATCTTGTGAGGCGTTACTCATATTTTTGACATGTAAGTCAGCTTGTTTATCTGTAATGACTGCCTCAGCCGCTTTGACAATTGGGGCAGCAAAAACATACATACCACGCGCTTTATCACGGGGATTACCTGCAAAAGCTTCATTTGGGTTTGGTCCAAAACGTTGATTGCCCGCTGTGCGTATTTCTTGCTTTGGTAAATACTTGTCAGTCATTTCAAGTTTTGACACATTCATTCCAAAATAATTTAATACGGCTGTGAGTGATGTAATTTCACAGCCATGTGGAAGCTCAGGGTTTTGCATGACAACAGGGACATCTAACTCCTGTTCGTCTCTTAAAAAGTGTGTTTGCAAACGATAGTATGGCTTTGTTGTATCATATGTGAAATTCTCGATTGTCGTATACCCATTATTGTTTGTCGAACTATTTTCAAGTGTCGTTGCTGCAATTGCATATTCTCGCCCTGCCTTTAGCTTCGAAAATACAGCCTCTCCCTCTTCTGAACCAATTGCTTCTTCCACTACATCACCTGTTTGTACGTCTGTCACCGTGAGGAAGAGATTTGGAATAGGTGCCCCGCTATTAAATTCTACTGTTAAAACTGTTAATTGATTTTTTTGTTCAGCATCTTGCTGTGAAAATGGCTGACAGCCTGAAAGTAACATAATAATCAAAATGCCAATAAGTAAAAGGCGTTTATACCCCGTCCACAAGACAAATTCCGCTCCTATTCTAAGGCGAAGAGCAAACCCTTCGCCATTCTCTTTATTCAATTTGTCGTAGACTCTATTATACGATACTTTCATAGCCGTTCCTATTTTATCTTGATTCAGCACCTATTTTTTGTACCGAAAGCGAGCGGCAAGTACACAAGACTCTTTCTTTTCAAGTAAACTTAAAAATTTGGATAACATTTATGCTGAGAAATAATTGAACCGACTCAAATCGTTGTCACTTTCGGCCGTAATGTATGCTTTAGTACCTTACCAGAGGCATTGCGTGGCAATTCTGCTAAAAATTCTATTTCATACGGTACTTTATATTTGGCAAGTCGTGTTTGACAATAGGATAATATCGAATTTTCATCGAGAGACTTGCCTTCCTTCAACACCACAAATGCTTTTGGTACTTCTCCATATACTTCATGTGGCAATCCAACCACTGCTGCTTCTAAAATTTCTGACATTTGATATAGAACTTCTTCTACTTCGATTGGGTAAATATTCTCTCCACCACGGATGATCATATCTTTTTTCCGATCTACAATATATAAATAGCCTTCCTCATCAAAACGTCCTAAATCGCCTGAGTACAGCCAGCCATCTCTAATCGCTCTTGCTGTTTCCTCTTGATTGCGCAAATAGCCCTTCATTACTTGTGGTCCTCTTACGCAAATTTCGCCCACCTCGCCAGCTGGTACGGTCTTTCCTTCGCTATCAACTACACGTACATCTGTCTGTGCTAATGGTTTTCCAACTGAGCCAATTTTCGTCAATGCATCCGTATCTAATAAAGAGGTAGCTGCAGGTGAATTTTCAGTTTGACCATAAAGATTTTGAACCTTTACATTTGGAAATGCTTCTTTCACTTGCTTTACGAGCTCATAAGGCATTGGGGCAGCCCCGTAACATAATAAACGTAAATGTTTAAAGCTATGTTCCTTGAATTCAGGAGTATTTAAAATGATGGTATACATAGATGGAACACCAAAGAAAATGGTTGACTCAGTAGCTGCAATTTGAGCTAACGTTTTAGTTGGTGAGAATGCTTCTTCAATGACTACTGTTCCCCCTTGATAAAACATAGGCATAGCAAAAACATGAAGACCTGCACAATGAAACAATGGCGTACAAATAAACATCTTATCCTTGCTAGACATATTCATAGAAGACGACCATATATCTGCGGTAGCCACGATATTTTGATGTGTGAGCATAACGCCTTTGGGTTTACCTGTTGTACCAGATGTATACATGACCACAGCTGTGTCATGAGCCTCCAATTGCACAATTTTTCTTTCACGTTTGTCGTATTCTATTATGTTTTTCATTTCTTGAAATCCAATCGTATGTTGGAATGAATAAGAAACGTCCTCTAATGCCTGTGTTAATCTTTCATCAAAAATTAAGCCTTTTGCTTGTGAATGATTAAAAATAAAATCAACCTCAGGAGCAGCTAATTTAGTGTTAATAGGCATCACAATAAATCCAGCTAATTGGACACCTAAATAAGCGATTAAAAATAAATCTGAATTGAGCGTATATAAGGCAATCACATCATCTTTTTCAAAATCTTGTTCCTGCAAGTAAGCCGCAAATCTTTCTACACGTTGATAAAAATCATGATAGCTTAACGTTTTTCCATCATACAATGTTGCAATTGCATTTGGTTGCTGCCCTGCATAGTTTTCTAGAATCTCTGTCATAAACATCGTCATTATAAGCCCTCCATACATTCATTTTTTATTACGGAAAAGACACGAATGGGAAACTATTAAACTTCTTAAAATTCAGAAAATTATGATTATATTTTAACAAGCAATGAATTTCTTGGCAATTTTTCCACACAATCAAAATATGTAATTGAAGTAACGAAATATTCTTAGACATTTTACTTTTCTAGCAATTTCTATTGGGTGTATGATACTTGTACGATCATTTTAAGGAAAGGCAGGGTTTAAATGCTTTATGCACTTTTAGGAGATTTACATTCTAATATAGAAGACACTCAAGCTGTTCTAGCTCATATTCAACAAACAGCAGAAGAAGCAAAAATCATCGGGTTAGGTGATTTATATGAATGCACTGTCAGTAAGAAAAAGGCACAAACCCTATCTGGCTTACCTTTGCAAAAGGCGGCCATAGTAGAAAGTGAATTTGAAAAACTACTAACCTTCCCCTCAATACGAGGCAATCAAGAAGAACGCATTACGCAGGTTACTGGCATCGAACGTTTTAAAGCTTTACCTGAGACAATGGAGATTGATGGCGCCACGCTTATGCACGGACATCAATTTAAGTGGAATGTAAGCTGGCAGCCAACATTCCCACCCTTTCAAAAACCATTATTTTTCTTCGGGCATAGTCACGAATCAGGCCTTTATCATCAGCAAAAAAAGCTACCGATTCGTATTCGCTACGGGCAGCCTATTGCATTACAGGACAAACAATATGGCGTTAATGTAGGCTCTGTTATCAATCACCGTGAATGGTGTCTTTATGATAGCAAAAACCGAACAGTGACATTTATGTGTGTCCCACCTATTCATCTATAAGAGAGCAAGCTAGTCTACATACTAGCTTGCTCTCTTAGTGTTGAAAAACAAAACAGTCAATTGAAAGGTAGAAATGGATTTCCGTTGCAGGCTGCTTGCTTTCCTGTGGGCGAGCGCCGAATCGCTTCCTCCGCTACCGCTCCGTTTAGAGTTTTGCCTGT
>NZ_JBHERJ010000039.1:0-902 GCF_043359455.1 Lysinibacillus sp. PWR01
CCGAATCATTTTGTGGACTATTACTACAAATTAAAAAAGCAACCTCAGAGGAAGCCTCATAAGGTTGCGATCATCGCCTGCATCAATAAGTTTCTGAAAGTGACATTTCAGTTACTGACGCGTGGCATTCTTTACGATTATGAGTCCGCACTACCAGCTCAGAAATCGTAATCACCTACATAGAACTATATCATAATGACCTTTCGAAAAAAATAAAAATCGTCAGGTCTTTTTGGCGTATCTAAAAATGAGTGTGAAATTTTTTCATAAAAAAATAAGAATCACTTCTGATAAAATTAAGTCACCACAACAAAATTATACAGAAAGAAGGATCCTTATGTTTAAAAATTATAACATGAATCAATTAGTTTTGCCTTTAGATTTAGAAGTAACATTACAAAAAAATGATATTGCCTTCCATGTCCACCATTTAGTTGAAAGTATCTCGCCTGAAGCGTTTGAACCATTCCTTCGAAATGAAGGCTGTCCCGCCTACCATCCACGCATGATGCTTAAAATTATCTTATGTGCTTATACACAATCTGTCTTCTCAGGGCGTAAAATTGAAGCCCTATTAAAAGATAGTCTTCGGATGATGTGGCTAGCTCAAGGCTATGAACCAAGCTACCGCACGATCAACCGTTTTCGTGTTCAACCAGAAATGAAAGAGTTGATCCGCCAATGTTTCGTCCAATTCCGTTGCCAGTTGGTCCAAGAAGAATTAATTGATCAGGAAGCTATTTTTATTGATGGAACAAAGATCGAAGCCAATGCGAACAAATTTACTTTCGTGTGGAAAAAATCCATCGAGAAATATCATAACGGATTAATTGAAAAATCAAACCAGTTATACGATGAGCTACTCGAGAAAGAAATCATACCAGAAATTGAACGAGAAAATG